>JBAVPH010000069.1:0-6692 GCA_049692855.1 Candidatus Babeliales bacterium
GTACTGACTAATACAGCAAGTGAAAATAAAGTCAGTGAAAATAATTTTTTGAACATATGTTCCATAATACTCCTTTAACTCCTTGTATCAACGATTATGTTACAAGTATTGTATACTTAAACAAAATGCAATAATTAAATGTAGTATAAAAATGTGGATATTTTTTTACTTTCTCCTCCTTCCGCTTCAAAAGAAATGGCGAGCAGCATGTGCTACCATATTTTTTTTATTCTTTGATCATTACTCTAAATTAACTATTGTTATAGTGCAACATGTATATAAATGTCAAGATGATTTATACACATACTTTCACAAACCATTACTAATATAATATGCACTTATTTGACTTGTAAAGAAAAAATATAAAGAATTATGCTGTGGATGAGCTTTTCAAATATATTAAGATAGTAAAGTCTCCTGCCAAAGGATATTTTCTGTCTGTTTTTTATTGAACAGATTCTTGTGGAGAGCATTTTCAGAGAAATTATTTTTTGATTTTATAAATTTATTTCTCTCGCATTTGTATCGTAAAAATAAGTAACATAAAAATAAAAATAATAGTGAGTAAAAAAGGGAGGATGCATGAAATTAATGAGTATAAAAAAGTTGTTAATTTATCGTGTTATTACAGCTTTTATTGTAGGCTTAAGTATTATTTTTCTTTTTTTGTCTTTAATTTCTTATAATCCAGAGGACAGTTCTTATTTTTCTTATCATAGTAGTGGCCTGGTTGTTTCTAATAATGCCGGTTTATACGGTGCGCAAGTAGCGGCATTATTATTTTTTTTATTTGGTAGTGCGGCGTTGCTATTAATACCATTACTTGCATTTGTTTTTTTTATGCTCGTGAAAAAAAAAATAATTAAAAACGAATGGGAACGGTTAGTTGCTTTTATTCTTTTATTACCGCTTAGTTCAACGTTGCTGCGACTATATGCGGTTGATTTTTTATATAGTCCTTATCCGGGTGGTTTAATAGGATATTTATTGTATACAAAATTAATTACACTAGTTGGTTTTTTACCAAGCACTATTTTTTTATGGAGTATGTCTCTTGTTTGTTTTTTTTTAATTACTCGGTTTTCATTTATGCCTATTGTCCATTACAGTATTGCCGGAATACAATATAGTCTGCAATTGCTTGTTCATTATAAGGTTATTCAGTGGAGTTTGTGGCTTATTTACAGAGCAAGTTATTTCTTATTAATACGACCCTTTATTTTATTAATACAGTTTTTTAAAAAGTTGTTTGATGGTTCTCTTTTTGAAGCTACTAATTTAATAACACCACAAGACCAGCAAGATGATTCACACGCATTAGTTGAATTGTATGAATTATTGCAAGCGGATAGTAAAAAAACAGTAGTCCCAGACGGTGATCAACAGGATACAATAGTAGCTCATAAAAAAACAATAAAAAGTGACAATGAAAATCAAACAATTAATCAATGTGAAACTATTGAACAACAATGTTCCAGTGAACAATCAAATATTTTTTTTAATAATATGGAGTTTAAAGAAAAACAACCTGATCAGCTTCACTATATGCTTCCAAGTTTAACTATTTTTATTGGCGTAGATGATGAACAAAATGACACACATCTTAAAAAAGAGCTTGAAGTAGACGCACAGCGATTACAAGAAAAATTAGAACGGTTTGGTGTTCTTGGCAAAGTTGTTGCTATTAAGCGAGGCCCTGTTGTTACGCTTTTTGAATATAAACCACAAATTGATATAAAATTGAGTAAAATTGTAACACTTGAGGATGATCTTGCGTTAGCGTTACAAGCATTAAGTATTCGTATTATTGCACCAATTCCAGGAAGGCCAGTTGTTGGCTTTGAAGTAGCAAATAAAAAACGAAAAAGTGTTTCATTAGCACAGGTAATTCAATCACAAAATTATGAAAAATTTTCTGGAAGTTTACCACTTATTTTAGGAGAAGATACGATTGGCACTACCGTCATGGTTGATTTAGCACGAATGCCACATCTTTTAATTGCTGGTTCAACTGGATCTGGTAAATCAGTTGCATTAAATGCAATGCTAATGAGTTTGTTGTGTAAATTAAATCCTGATCAATTAAAGCTTATTTTAATTGATCCAAAGCGTCTTGAATTTTCTATGTATACAGATATTGCGCATCTACTTTTTCCTATTGTTACTGATCCAAAGGGTGCAATACCAGCACTTCGCTGGGTGGTTCAACAAATGGAAGAACGTTATGAAAAGATGGCCGTAAGCGGCGCACGCAATATTGTTGAGTTTAATGAAAATCTTGATATAGAAGACCACCTTCCTTTTATTGTTATTGTTATTGATGAGTTATCGGATCTAATGCTTACTGCTGGGAGAGATATTGAGCATTCTATTACGCGAATTGCACAAATGGCACGAGCAGCAGGAATTCATATGATTGTAGCAACCCAGCGGCCTTCTGTTGATGTTATTACCGGTCTGATTAAAGTAAATTTTCCAAGTAGAATTTCATTTCGAGTAACATCCCGTGTTGATTCGAGAACTATTCTTGATTGTATTGGTGCAGAAAAATTACTCGGAAGTGGTGATATGCTCTTTTTAGATGTGACGAATTCTCAATTAAGTCGTGTGCATGGTGCATATGTTTCAGATTATGAAATACGACAAGTTGTTGATCATATTCGTGCTGAGAGAGCTGTCTCTTATCTTGATTTTACGCAGGAATTTTTGGCACAGAATGATGATACAGAAATGATGGATGATGATCTTTATCAAGATATAATAAAATTTTTACAAGAAATTGATGAAATTTCTATTTCGCTCTTACAACGAAAATTTCGTATTGGTTATAATAGGTCAGCAAGAATAATTGATCGTTTAGAATCACATGGGCTTGTTATGCCACCTGATGGAGGAAAAATGAGAAAGGTTATTAGATAAAAAATATAAAATATTTTTTTTTATTGCTTGACAAATGTAAAAAAAAAAGACATGTTTTGTTCCGTGAGTGAAGTTCCATTAGTATTTTATTTATTTATTATTATTAAAGTTGACGTAGTAGTGTAATACAAACTTATTGGAGTTATCGATGCGATTTGACGAGCATTTTGTAGTAAGGGCATTATCTGGCGTATCGATTGTGTGCAAACAATTTCCTCGCGATCCTCAGTTTTCTGTTGATTCTCGTACCTTGCAGTCGGGTGATATTTTTATAGCATTATCAGGCAAGCAATGCGATGGCCACGATTTTGTAGCTGAGGCATTTAATAAGGGAGCGGCGGGTTGTATTGTAGCTGCTGATAAACGAGCAGTGCTTGATAGAATATCAAATGATGAGCTCAAAAATAAATTGGTGCTTGTTGTGCCTGATACTCTTGAAGCACTTATTCAATTAGCGAGCGCCTGGCGTGCACAGTTCGATTATCCTGTGGTAGCAATTACAGGGTCTGTTGGAAAAACTTCAACTAAAGAATTAGCAGCAAAAATATTAAGTGTACATGGTAGTAGTTATGTTGTTTCTCATGAAAACGAAAATACAAAAATTGGTTTGTCATTAAATTTGTTGCGAATGAGAAAAGAACATACCGTTGGTGTGTTTGAGGTAGGGACAAGCAAAAGAGGCGAAATGGCAATATTAGCTCGTATTGCGCAACCAACAACAGCAATAATTACTAATATTGGGCATCAGCATATGGACGGTCTTGGTTCTTTGCAAGATATTGCACTAGAAAAACGTGATATTTTTAAATATTTTACTGAAAAAAGTATTGGTATAATTAATGGTGACCAATCAATTTTATCACAAGTTTCTTATCAACATCCTGTTGTTAAATTTGGATCAAAAACAACCAATCAAATACAGGCACGTAAAATTCGTGTATCAGGATCACATATTAGTTTTGTATTGAAAATTTATAAAGATAAGTATCCGGTGGTCTTACAACAACCGCATGCTGGTGCTGTATTTAATGTATTAGCAGCAACAACAATGGCATATTTACTTAATATACCATCAGAAACTATTGTGAAAGCAATTCAGCAGCCATTTTCAGTTCCAGGTCGTTTTGAAGAGCGTCGTATTACCGTTGGTGGCGGTACCTTAATTAATGATTGTTACAATGCAAGTCCAGAAAGCATGAAAGCAGCATTACTTGCTTTTCAGGAAGCAGACTTAAAAGGCAACAAAATCGCTGTTATTGGTGATATGCTCGGCCTTGGTATTAATAGTCCATTTTGGCATCGCCAGATAGGAAGGTTTTTGAGAAAAGTTCCCTCGGTTAAACAAGTAATTTTAGTTGGTAGTTTAGTGCAATGGGTAAAAAAAACAGCCCCTGTTGGACTACCAGTAGAAGTTGTTTCGACATGGCAGGAAGCCAGTGAAAAACTTAAAAGTGTATTGGCTCAGGATTCTGTTGTTCTTGTTAAAGGATCATATGAGACAGGCTTGCGAAATCTTGTTAATATGTTTACAGTAAATAATTAATAAAACAAAATTATTAAAGCATGATCGTGGATAAAAAAACATCGACAATAGAAGTATGGCATAAACCAGTCCTCATTAATGAGGTGTTGGATTATTTAAATCCACAACCAGGAAAAACATATCTTGATGTTACGTTTGGTTCAGGTGGTCATTCTCATGCTATTTTAGAGCATGAAGCAAATTGTAATGTTATTGGAATGGACTGGGATGCTCTATCTCTTGAAACATATGCACCACTTTTGCAACAAAAATTTGGTGATCGTTTGCAAATAATATGGGGTAATTTTGCACAAAGTTATCGATTGTTGAAAAAGGCTGGGATTAAAAAAGTAGATGGTATTTTAGCTGATTTTGGTACATCGTATATGCATATAAAAGAAAGGCCTGGCTTTTCTTTTTACCTTGATACGCCACTTGATATGCGTATGTCGCCAGCTCATCAACAATTGACTGCTGCGCACGTCATTAAAACTGCATCTCAAGAAAAACTGCAAGAAATTTTTTTTCAACTTGGCGAAGAAAAACAAGCAAAAAAAATAGCGTATATTATTGTTCAAAAACGTCGCGAAAAACCAATTAAAACTACGCGAGATTTGGCAATTATTATTGAGCGAGTAATTCCTCGAAAAGGACGAAAAATTCATCCTGCAACAAAAATTTTTCAAGCATTGCGTATGTATATTAATCAAGAACTTAATAATATTTCAGCATTTTTATCAGCCTCGTTGTCATTACTTAATACAACGGGACGACTTGTATGTATTAGTTTTCATTCTCTTGAGGATCGGCTAGTTAAGCAGTTTTTTAAAGAACATGAAAAAGAAGGGCATTTGCAAATTTTAACAAAAAAAGTGGTAGTACCGACAAAAAAAGAAATAGAAAAAAATTCTTCTTCTCGCTCAGCAAAGCTACGAGCGGCAATATTTATGGGAGATTAAGGTGAATGTTGTGAAGCAAGGACATTGTTTTTATATTAGTGATAAATATATAAATGTTTAATAATGATTGATTTGACAAAAAAAATGTATATTATACAATCTTAAGGTAACTTATTTTTTGTTGGTCAATAAGGTAGCAAAAAAAGAGATAATTAAAAATCTCTAAGGATTACAACGATGGAAATAACAGAAGTAAAAGTATTTCCAGCTAAAGGCGATGGGCGATTAAAAGCATATGCAACTATTGTATTTGACAATGCTTTTATCATCCGTGACTTGAAAGTTATAGAGGGCCATAAAGGATTATTTGTTTCTATGCCATCACGTAAACGAAAAGATGGTACTTTTAGAGACGTTGTCCACCCACTTAACCCTGATACAAGACGTTTAATTGAGGAAAGGGTTATTGATGAGTATAGACGAGTCATGGAGCTTGAAGTTGGCGCTGCTGAAAATAACGAAGAAGATTAATTTTTAATTTCCTTTAAAAAAAGATGAGAGCGGGAAGAAAAAGCACTTGGGGCGTAGCCAAGTGGTAAGGCAACGGGTTTTGGTCCCGTGATTCGGAGGTTCGAATCCTCCCGCCCCAGCCATGAAATCATAACTTTATTATACTGAAAAAGTTATTGAACATTGTTTTTTTGAATGGATTAGTTTTTGATAAAAGTGAATTTATCAAGAGCTTTTTACATTTTAAATCATTCAAACTAGTTAGTTACTCCCCATTCCCGCCGTCATCGTTAAAATTTCGTCAGATACGTGAGAATATACAAAATAATATCAACTATTCTGTTCGTTCTCTGCTTTCGCTCAAGCTTCATTGGACATGTGAGCATACAACTTGCCTGCTATAATTGATCAAATCCGTTCGCCCTGAGTACTGCGCGGAGCGCAGTGTATCGAAGGATTCTTTTAATTAAAATTCATAAATCAGCAGAATCTAATTTCATAAATAATTTTTTGTTGGGGGAGATCAGGATCTAAAAATGATGTTTGAGCTATTTTAGTTAAACTTATATAATAATAACAGTATCATTCATTTTACATAAAAAATAATTTTACTCATGAAAAATATTTTATTACTCGGTTCAAAGTCTCAATCGCGACAAATGCTATTGCGTGAAATGCAAATTCCATTTCTAGTCATAGAACAAGAAGCAGATGAAACGAAGTGTGATTGGCGGTTGCCATTAGAATCATTAGTTAAATCTATTGCCCACCATAAAATGAACCATGCGGTCTTGCCAACAGGGACCGATGGTGCTGTCTGTTTTGTATTAACTGCTGATACA
>JBAVPH010000070.1:0-6596 GCA_049692855.1 Candidatus Babeliales bacterium
CCTTTGTCCCATGCTATACGAGCAAGTTCAAGCGATGTTGTTGAATTATTGCTTAAACATGGCGCTGACTCTTGCCAAGCAACCAAGCAAGGGTCAACTCCTTTAACACTCGCTATCACTGACTTTAAAGAAAATGATGATAGCTTGAGGAAAATTCAATTGCTACTTAACAACGGTGCTAATCCTAACCAACAAAACAGACAAGGCCGCACACCTCTCATGAAGGCTATAAATAAGCAGCAACAAGCAATTGTACAAGTATGTATCCAACATGGCGCCAATACTAATATGCCTGATAGCTCTGGCTCTTTTCCACTTTTATTAGCTACACAAAAAAAATGTATTGGTATTATTCGATTATTACTTGCAAATCATGCTGATCCTAATCAAGAAACAAACAGCATAACGCCATTAAAACTTGCTCTGGAGATAGGCGATATTCCAATTGCACAATTACTCGTTCAGCATCATGCCAATGTTAATCAACAAGCTAAGGGAGTAACGCTTTTAGCAGAATTTATTAAAAGACAAATTACTCCGAACGTTGAATTCTTACTTAATGCTGGCGCTGATCCTTACAAAGAATCAACAATACAAACAAGCCCAGGGATAACTGAAGAAAAAACAGCATTAAAAATGGGTGATGAAACAAAAAATAAAGAAATCATCGCATTAATTAAAGATGCCATCCGCGAAAAACAAAAAGGAACGGCTGAAACAATTATGAAAATAAGAGAAGAAGTAGATCCAGATGTTGCTCGAACTATTGAAGAATATTAAAAATAAAAAGATTGGAAAAGTTAAAAATAAATGAGTACAATTCTTTTTAACTTTATAGATTAATATTTACAAAAAATAATATATAAAGTTGTTAGCTTTGCTTAATTATAGTTAATTTTTTTTTAGGTAGGAATTGTTATGAAGTATTTTTTTAAAAATATACTGCTCTCATTGTTAATTTTCAAACTCGCTTTTTCATCTTTAATTATGGCAACTAAAAAAGGAAAACAATTACGCAGAGCAGCGAGAAAAGGTGATGTAGCTGCACTAACTCAGCTTCTTTGTAAATCAAATGTTGATGTTGATGAAGTTAATGCAACTAATGGCCGCACTGCATTAATGTATGCTGCCAAAAATGGTCATGCCGATGCAGTAAAATTATTACTTAGTTGGAATGCTAATGCTGAACAGCAAGACGACAAAGGTTTCACCGCATTATGCCATCATATAGATAGCCCCATAAGTGGCTTTACTGGTCGAACTAAAGAAACCGAAGAGGGCAAATTTTTAGCAGAATTTAGACCTTATGCAAGTATTTTTCATGAAGAAAAGTATCAAAAAATTTGTGGATTATTGCTTTTACATTATAAAGGTGATTTTAAGCATGAGAAAAATTTAATGCTACATAGAAATGGTCCGGAAGATACTGAAAAGGCGGTACTATTTTGGCAACGCTGTACTGAAAAATATGCGTCAATACAAAATAGAAAATCACTAAATATAATATATAATAATTGTGAAAAGTAGTTTTTCAACAAAACGTAAAAATTTAATTGCTAAAATAGATAGTTCTATTCTTTTTTTTGTGTTATTTTAAAAAAATAAGTTTTACTCTTTTATAAAAAATTTGCTTATGAATTCTGTTATTTTACGAATTAATGATGTAACAAAAATATATCACACCAAACAACACATTGTTCACGCACTTGATAATATTAATCTTGATATTTATCGCGGTGAGATTTTTGGCCTTTTAGGGGTTAATGGTGCTGGTAAAACTACTCTTTCATCAATTTTAGCAACATTACATCCGCCAACACGGGGCAATATTTTTTTTAATGAAAAATCAATTTATAGCCATCTGATGGATTACCGCAAATCACTTGGTTTTTGCCCGCAGCAACAAAATTTAGATCAATTTTTGACCGTAGAAGAAAATTTAATTTTTGCTGGTAAATATTTTTTAATGTCAAAACAAGACATTGAAAAACGGGTCACCTATTTACTCGATCAGTTTGAACTTAATCGCTATGCGTCATTTAATATCAATGAGTTGTCTGGCGGGAACAAGCAACGATTACTTATTGCACGCGCCCTTATCCATAATCCCGATGTTGTTATTTTAGATGAACCAACGGTTGGTCTTGATCCTGATATTCGTCGCAAATTATGGCAATATATTCGTGATTTAAAACAAATGGGTATTACTATAATATTGACAACGCACTACCTTGATGAAGCAGAATATTTATCTGACCGTATTTGTGTATTGCATAAAGGAAAAGTTGTCCTCATTGAATCAATGAAAAATTTAAAAGAACACCGTGAAAAAGAAAAATTAGAAGATATCTTTCTTGAAATACTAGAAAAACAGAATGAGCAATGAATAATGCTACCAATATTTTTACTGACAATTTTACTGTTTTTTGGGCATTGCTCCAACGGGATCTCTTTTTATTAAAAAAATCATTACGGACAAAGCTTATTGATGGCCTTTTTTATCTTATTCCAGAAGTTATCACGTTTGGCTATCTAATGCCACTTTTAGGCATGCCGCTGGATTTTATTCCACCACTTTTTGTGGGAGCTGGTTTTGTTTTTACTTTTTTTATTTTTGGATACAGTTTTGTTATGCCTATTGTTCATGCACTCAATCGTGGTCATATATTGAATTATCAGCTTACGCTACCCATACCCAAACGATGGCTCCTTGCTGAATATGTCACTTACTTTGTTATTGAAACAACATTCGTTAGTGCTCCATTAATTATTGGTGGGATTATAATTCTTGGCCCCCTTTTTACCATTGTAAAAACACAATGGCTTTTATTTTTATTTACCTATCTTCTTGTTCTTGTGTTGTTTGGACTCTTTTTTTTACACGTTTGTTTTAATTATGAGCGAACCTGGTTTCGGGACAATCTGTGGGCACGCCGATTAAGTCCATTATGTAACTTTAGCACTATTCTTTTTAGTTGGGCTGCGGTCAAGAAATTTTCCCCTGTTATGAGTATTTTACTACTTTTCAATCCAATAACTTATGCAACTGAAGGATTGCGAGCTGCATTACTCGGAGGAGAAGAACATTTATCACTCATTTATTCATTACCAGCATTATTTGGCTGGATACTATTTTTTTGTTGGCAATTAGCGCGCAGTTTTTATAAAAGACTTGATCCGGTGTAATAATGAAAATAATAAAAGATATTATCCCTTCTCTGAAAATTTTTTGTTATTTTTTATGGCGAGACATTTATATCTATCGTAAAAAATTGCTTGATAACATTATTAACTATTCGCTTCTTTATCCACTTATTTATGCAGTTAGTTTTGTTTATTTACAATCCAGTATCTACTTTACAGACAATAGCACATTTATGGGCACCCTTATTTTTGCGGGAACTATCATGCTCCCGATCATGGTTCTCACTTATGAAATTACATTTGCCCTTTTATTTGATTTAGAGCAAGATCGATTTATTGATTATCAAATTATTTTATTATCTCCTCGTTTGGTATTGCTGGAACGAATTGTCTTTGCTACTCTTTTTTCGTTTTTTCTCACTATTCCTTATTTCCCTGTTTCTAAATTATTACTTGGCTCTCGCCTTGATTTAAGCACTATTTCATGGCCTGCACTTTTGGCAATTCTATTGTTTGGATCATTTTGTTTTGCAAGCTATCAGCTTCTTGCTGCCTGTATTTTAAAATCAAATCAACTAAGAACATTCTGGAGCCGAGTGAATGGTTTGTTTATCACTTTTGGTGGATTTTGGATTCCATTAGAAACAATGGCACAATATTCCACTATTCTTGGTATATGTGTGCAAGGAAACCCAGCGCTCTATTTAACCGAAGGAGTTCGCCAAGCAATTTTACAACGTCCCATCTTTTTTCCTCTTTCTTATTGCGTTTTTATTCTTTGCATCATGAGCGTTTTTTGTATTCTATGCTCATGGTACTTTTTTAAAAAAAGAACTGATCATATTTAAGAAAAGAGAATACAAAAAAATTTTTATAATATATATTAATTATAAAGTATCTTAAAACTGATGAACGTTTTTAACCAGATGGCACATTATGGGCAATGTACTACTTTATTACAAATATGTCATGATTAGTCATCCAAAGCATACCATGCAGTGGCAAAAGAAAATTTGTCTTGATCTTGAACTTACAGGACGAATAATTATTGGCCATGAAGGTATTAATGGTACTGTTGGTGGAACACGCATAAATATTGAACGATACAAAACCATTATGAACAATCATCCTCTTTTTCATGATATTGACTTTAAGGAAAGTATTGGAGGACCTGAGTGCTTTTCACGACTCTCTGTTATTGTCAAAAATGAAATTGTACACCTTGGTCTTGATCCTCGTAATATTAATTCAGACAACGGAGGAACTTACTTAACACCAACGCAGTCCCATGAATTGATGAAAAACAAACCTGATGATTTGGTAATTTTTGATGCAAGAAATAAAGTTGAGTGGGCAATTGGTCATTTTAAACATGCAGTTAAAGCTAATATTAATTATTTTCGAGAATTGCCAACCTATATTGATGCTCATCTTGAACAATTCAAAGACAAGCAAGTATTGATGTATTGCACCGGCGGTATTCGCTGTGAACGCGCTTCAGCGTATCTCAAATCAAAAAAAGTAGCAAAAAAAGTTTATCAATTACATGGTGGCATACATCGTTATGCAGAACACTATGCAGATGGTTTTTTCCGTGGTAAAAATTATGTATTTGATAACCGAATTAGTCTTAAAGTGACTGAGGATATACTCAGCACATGTTTTCTTTGTCTTACCCCTTGCGACAAATACACAAATTGCTGGAATGCCACTTGCAATAAACATTTTATTTGCTGTGACGCTTGTACAGTACAATTAAGCAATACCTGTAGTACAACGTGTCATAACCTTATACAACAGAATAAAGTTAACAAACGTCCACTTTTGAACACTATTTTTCATCATGATAATAGAAAAAAAAATAATTGAGTAAAAACATTGAATAAACCGTCTTTTATCAAGACAAGCACCTCATTACGTGACAAAAATTGGTTCCAAACCGGCGGCCCCGCTCGTTTTTTTGGTGAACCAACAACGATACAGGAATTTCAACAAGCATTAATTTATGCTGACAAGCAGCAACTTGATATTTTTATTTTAGGGCAAGGAGCTAATATTTTAGTCAGCGACGATGGCTTTGATGGCCTCGTCATTCGACCTCAAATTACCGACATTACACAAGAACAACAAGAAGATGCCATTTTTTTGACTGCTGGTGCTGGTGTTATCATGCATAACTTAATTGACTATTGTCTTACTCATAACATCCTCGGACTTGAAGAATTCAGCGGCATTCCAGGCACCGTCGGTGGATCAATTTACATTAATTTACATTATTTTAAATTTTTATTGGCACAATTTTTAGTATCGGCGCAAGTTATTAATAAACATACCGGCAGAATTAAGACGGTTGATAATAGCTGGTTTTCATTTGGCTATAATTATTCAACGCTTCATCAACATAATAATTATTTAATCAATGCTACGTTTAAATTAAAGCATGCTTCTGACATTGAGACTGCCTATGCAAAAGGACGGAGAAAAGAAATAATCCGGCATCGAATTACTCGCTATCCTTCTACTCATACTTGTGGTAGCTTTTTTCGTAATTTTTATGAAAATGAAATAGTACACGAAGTTAATCAACAAAAAATTATTTTTGTCGCTTATTATCTGGACAAAATCGGTGTAAAAGGCATGCTACGTCACGGAAATGCAGCTGTTTCCTATCAACATGCAAACATGATTGTTAATACCGGCAATGCCAGTAGCACTGATATTATTAATGTAGCAAAAGAAATGCAGGATCTAGTTAAAAAACAATTTGGGCTCATACCTCAACCAGAATGTCAGTTAATTGGTTTTAAACACAATCCATTACGATAATAATCTATTATCAACAAGAAATTTCATAAAAATATTGAGCGCGACATTTCGACAATATTGTTGGTTACTTATTCTCCCATTTTTAACCCAATCACTTAATTTAGCAGGATTTCTTTTTAATATCTCTCGGTTAATCTCAGGGGACAACGATAAATCTTCAATATTTTTTTCATGCAAAATTCTTGGTAAATCTTTTTCCTGTGAACCCTGTTGTTTATAACAATTTATAAGATTGCGTAAATATTCAATATCATGATCTTGAGTACCAATTGCTCGTGCTTCTTGTTCAACCCTCATTTTATTTTCAAAGAAAGGCCCTGCTGCTTCTGCATACTCTAACTCACTTTTCGTATATTTCACTCGTGCACCATATTTGGAAACTGGGCCAAGTGCTTGATACCAATACCATTTATCTGCTAAAGAACTAATATAGGAAACATAAGGAAACTTATGCGTTTTAATAAGTTGTTCAATTTCTTTTTTTTTCAATGGTTTAGCTATTATGGAGCAGAAAGCACTTATCCCAATCAACAAATAGCCAATATTGAATGCTCTCTTTGCGAATTGCTGCACTATAATCCTTTTCTTAAATAGATAATTTAATTCTTTAGTTAAATCTGTAATAG
>JBAVPH010000071.1:0-5074 GCA_049692855.1 Candidatus Babeliales bacterium
CCCTTACACTGCAACAATGCTCCTTTTCTTGCGCGAATAATATTTTGGTCTGTCAAAGCAAAAAAGCAAGCTCCACATGCTCCTTGTCTTATCGGTACAACAGGATCAGAAATACGAGCCTTCATAACAGTATACTTTTCAAGCCACTCTTTTGGCACACGTTCTTCTTTTTCTGGTCGTTGTTGCTTATAAGTTGACAATTCTTTTTGCAAAAAAGCGAATTCTTCTTCTTTTTCTTCAATTGTTTTTTTTATTGTCACTAATTCTTGTACATGAATTGTTTCTTTTTTTTTAAGTTTTTTTTGTGCCGTTTCTAGTTCACTCCATGCAGCTAAAACGATCTGTTCTTGATTTAATTGCGCTTCCTGAATACTTTCAATTTCTGTCTTAACTGATTGGTATTCTTTATAATTTGATATTTTTTCTAACAATTGTTTTTTTTCACTCTCTAATTGATTCAGCTCTTTTAGCTCAAGTTCTTTCGCATCCACCGATTTACGTAGTACAATTACTTGTTTTTTATCGGCGTCTACCTCTTGCGTTTCTTTTTGTTCTTTTGACTGCAACATGCTAATTTCATATTCAACATCTTCCATTTTTTTAAGTAAAGAGCGAATTTTTTGATCAAAAGAGACAAGATTAACAAACGATTGAAAGGGACTTTTTTTCATAAAATTTTCCTTTTGTTTAGCCTGGTGGGCCCACCAGGATTTGAACCTGGGACCTTTCGGTTATGAGCCGACTGCTCTAACCACTGAGCTATGGGCCCCCATTTTTTATTTAATAAAAAAAGGAAAGTAACATTATTTTATTTAGAATAAAGCAACTAAGCTCATTTGTGAAGAAGAAATTACACTTATTCAACATACAATAAAAAATCTTTCAGACGTGTACTGTATGCCCACTCATTATCATACCAACCAAATAATTTGCCCATCTGACCATTTACTTGCGTCAGTAAACCATCAATAACTACTGAGTGTGCATTTCCATCAAAATCACTTGAAACCAATGGCTCCATAGTAAGATCAACAATTCCATTCATTGTTTTTTGTGCCGCTTTTGTAAATACATCATGAATGGCTTCTACTGTTAATGGCCGTTTTGCAACAAAGACCAAATCAATTAATGAAACTTTGCCAAGCGGTACACGAACTGCCATTGCTGACAAACGCCCATCAAGTTCTGGTAATACTTTACAAAGCATCGTGGCAGCACCCGTATTTGTTGGAATAATATTTAATGCGGCCGCTCGTGCTCGTCGTAAGTCAGTATCATTTACATCAAGTAGTACTTGAGAATTAGTATATGCATGGATCGTTGTCATAAATCCTTTTTCAATACCAAAAGAATCATGTAATACTTTTAGCATTGGTATAAATGCATTTGTTGTACAGCTTCCTAATGAGACAATATGATCTTTATTTTTATCAAAATCTTTTTCGTTAACTCCTGGAACAATTGCAATATCTTCTCCTTCTGCAGGAGCAGAGATAAGAACATACTTTGCACCAGCAGCTAAATGTTCTTCTGCACCATCCCGGCACGTAAATTTACCCGTACATTCAACAACCCAATCAATATTCAATTGTTTCCAAGGAAGACATTGCGGATCAAGCTCACTCACTATTTTAATACGATGATCATCAACAATCATTTCATCGCCATTCATAGAAACAACGCCGGGATAGGTACCCATCAATGTATCATATTTAAACATATGTCCAATACAATCTACTTTTGCCGGCCCAACGTTGATAGCAACTACTTTAAGTTTTTTATTTGCTTGTTCATCTTGTAACACCGTACGCAAAAAATTTCGACCAATACGTCCAAAACCATTAATAACAACGCGCATGCATCCCTCCTTTTTTTTCATCTTATTGTTTTCACTATTTTGTATGAAAAAATTTATCCACAATAACAAAAAAATTATTATCCTATATTGTTTCATTTTTCTCCATAAAAAAGTTATTTTTTATTATCCGCTCTTCCTCTCGCCACTTTCTGACTTCCATTAATAAGGCATGTTCTTCATTCTCTTTTAAAACTGGTAGCTCCAACAATACTGGTATATGTCGCAATTGTGGGTGCATCATAAATCGTTTTAATGATTTTTTTCCAATATACCCTTCACCAATTGCTGCATGCTGATCAACACGTGAACCTAACTTCCTTTTTGAATCATTCAAATGAATTAAAATAATGCGGTCAATACCAATCGTTTTTTCTAAAAAATTAATAAATAAATCTTGCTCTTTTTCTTTGACCATATCATAACCAAACGAATAGGCATGCGAAGTATCAATACAAAAAGCAATCTTGTCTGGTTTGTCTAATTGTTCCAACACATATTTAAAGTCAAGAATATCACTTCCAACTGATAAATTACCATGGGTTGTATTTTCTAGAACAATAGTAATGTCATTTTCATACTTGAGTAATTTATTTAATGCACGGGCAAGTGCTTGAATCCCTTCACTTTTTTGCTTTGCCCCTTTTGCAAAGCCAGGGTGCAATATCATATGCGTAAATTCAAGTTTTTTTGCAATGGTAAGCTCTCGCTCAAGAGTGCGATAACCATTGTATGTGATACTAGATAAATTTATCCAATAAGATCCATGTAAGTATAATTGAGTAAAATATTGACGACGGAGTTGAACAAATGAGTGTATTTCTGAACTAGTCAATTGCAACAATTTTCTTGTTCTTTGTGATACAAAAAAACATTGAAAAAAAGACAAATTAAGTCGGTGTGCTTTATGCGCAAGGTCAATTAATGTTTCTCCTAATCGCAAATGAAGACCTACATTACTCAATTTATTCCTTTTTTATGCCGCCAACTGCTTCCGAAGCATTTCCTCATTAAGATCATCTTGTAATGCAACAAGAAAATCATTTTTTACTTGCTCTAATCCTTTTTCTGTATCCGATTCAAAACGCAAAGAAAGAACCGGCTGCGTATTTGATGCACGTAAAATTCCCCAACCATAATTCATTGTCGCACGAACACCATCAATAGTCAGCATAGTAATATTTGATTGTGATGCAAATAGTTGTTTTACTTTTTCAACAATTAACTGTTTTTTTTCTTCTGAACATGGAATACGGTATTCGGGAGATGTGATTTTTGATGGAAATAGTTGTAATAATGTTTCTAATTTTTTGTCAGACTCTTTTAAAATTTCAAACAAGCGACACGCTGCATAAATGCCATCATCATAGCCAAAATAACGATCTTTAAAAAAGAAATGACAACTTGTTTCCCCTCCCAGTAATGCATTTTGTTTTCTCATCTCTTCTTCAATAATGGAATGTCCTACTGCTGTTATTATTGGCCGCGCTCCCCATTGTTCTAATAATTCAACAAGTGCTGCTGAACATATAACGTTAAACACAACAGCGGTACCAGGATTTTTTTGGACAATATCATGGGCAAAAACTCCTAATAATTTATCTCCTGGAATTAATGTTCCTGTTTTCAGCATTGCACCCATGCGGTCTGCATCACCATCAAAACCAATACCAATGCATGCATCTGTTTGCATTAATTGCTCTTTTACTTCACGCATATTTACTTCTTTAACTGGATCTGCTTCGTGGTGAGGAAACGTCCCATCAACCTCTCCATGTAATAATGTTATATTTTTCCAACCCATTTTTTTAATGAGTAGAGGCATAACCGTTCCTGCTGCACCATTACCACAATCAATAATAGCGGCAAGGTTCATATTTTTTAATTGATAAAAGTGTTCTGCTAGCCAATCAACATAAGCAGGAATAAGTAAATAATCAGTAATTGTCCCTTTTTGATTACCTTGTATGCCGTATTTTTTTTCTTTATACAATTGGGCAATACGCTGAATTTCTTTTCCCCATATCGATTCTGTACCAAGACATATTTTAATACCATTATATTCTTTTGGATTATGAGAAGCAGTAATCATCAATCCCGCATCAACTGGCAATGTATGCAGTGCAAAATATAAAACGGGCGAAGGACAAACACCAACAAAAATTACATTGATGCCACTATCAATAATAGCCCGGCACATTTCCTCTTTTACAGCAGCCGAATGCACTCTTCCATCCATACCAACTGCAATAGTTTTACAATGAGGATTTTTTTTAACAAAATAATATACTATTGCACGGACAAGATCATAAATTTCTTCAATCAATAATTCATCGCCAACAATACCACGAATATCATATTGGCGAAAAGCTGTTTTTTTCATGTCTCCATCTCTTAGTTGACTTTTTAACTTCTGTGATACCCTCTTATATTTAGTGTAAGAGATAAATACATTACATGCAAAATTCTTTTGCCTGCTCACAGCTTTTTACCAAAGCATTCTTCTCGTACCATACTCACTTTCTCCAACAATAAAATAAATCCGAGTTTTTTAATGCATATACAAAAAAAATAATTCTATACAAAAAAAAACTGCATTGTAAAATATAAAAAATTAGGCTTTATGGAGATATCTCCATAATTAAATGTAAAAATATTGTTTATCTTAATTATATCAATTCCTTTTTTTATCAACATACTAATTGACAAAAAAAACATATCAATTACACTATGGAAAGATATAAAAAATATTTACTAACAATTTTTCAAAAGAGGTTTTTATGAACAAAAAATATCTTGCTTTTACTCTTGCTTCATTTCTTTTCTGCATTGCGAATGCTGCCCAAGATGATCACAGAGATTTAGCCGTCGACAATGATCCCATCCAAGCTAATTCCCGCGTAGACGCACAAGATGCCATCCAAGTTAATTCCCGCGTAGGCGTACAACAAGATGGTCATAGAAGATGTAATGAAGTATTGAATAACAAAAATCTGGCTCTTCAAGCTAGTGGAATAGCATTTGCTACTTATGCTGCAAATAATCTGGCAAAAGATTTAGGTTATGAAAAAGCCATGCTTGTCACTGACTTTGCTCATAAATCAGCACTTACCAACGCTTTGGCAAGAGGAATAAATTTATCTGGTACTAAACAAAGCTTTATAAAATGTAAATGTAAAGGTAATCTTGGTGATCAGGTAAAAAGTCTTGGTTCTGCTG
>JBAVPH010000072.1:0-1633 GCA_049692855.1 Candidatus Babeliales bacterium
CATTAAACTAGATGTAAACATCTAGACGAATAAAATGAGTGGTTTTTATTTTATAAGAAATAGTGTAGCAAACAAAGACTTTCTCTTCTAGGAGATATACTAAGTTAATTTTTTAAATAACTAGGTTCTATTCAAAAATGGTATATTCATTCTAAGTCTTTTCCACCAAGTCATATTTTTTTTCGCTTCATTTTTGAGTAACTCATTAAGCAGTACATCACCTCCTTGTGCTTCAGCATCATCCCCATTTAAAGCAACATCATTATCTAACGCTTGATTTTTTGACTCCCATGAACCAATTTTTTTTAATTTTAAATACATTGGTCTTTGCCCATTGTCTCTTGCTTGAAAATATTCCTGCAAGTTTCCCTCATATAATTGCATATCTTTTTCAAGTGTACCTAAAATTCTTTCTCTTAAGTAGTCATCTGCAATCCTTGCATATGGACCTTTATTATTTACCCCAAGCAAAATATTAGCCATCACTTCTTCTTTAGAACTGGTACTTCTTAAAAAATCATCAATGTATAATAATTCTTCAAGCAAAGGAAAATTAATAATTCCACTTAAATTTTGATAAATTTCAATAGTGTTTTTTAAATAATCAATATATTTTTTAAAATCCTGTTCCCCTATAGTGTAAAACATCACAGCAAGTGTCCCTACATTTACTAAAAAATTATCTCTTATTTGAAGTAGTTTACATCTATTGTATGCTAATTTTTTTTTTAGTATTTGTTGGTAATGTGCATCTGCATCAATTTTTTTACAAAATTGATCAAAACTTACTTCATTATTGCAAAGAGTAGTAAGATAATTCAGAATGTCCTCTTGTCGCTCCTTCGTTATTTTTTCTATGGTTTTTACATAGGTTGCATCACTTTTCCAAGCTTTATCATAAATAATGAGTTTTTTAATACTTTCTTTTAATCGGGCATTATTAACAAACCAATTTACTGCAGAAATAAAAGTTAACCCTCCTAGTATTTTTTCTAAATTGTCTATTTTACTTACTTCTTTATTTAATACCCAGGCCCCTGCTGAAATAAAAAAGCCAATATAAGATCTTTTTACTGATTGAGAAAGCTTCTTTATTGATTGACAACTTTGTTGATATTTATTGTTTTCTTCATGCGCAGCACGAGTAAGATATTTTATCCCTACTGCTTCACGAAGCAAAACATGATGAATTAATATTTCTTGAATTGAATGATGATAATTATTAAACATATTTTCGTCTAAATAAATAATAGGATACCCATCAATATCAAATTTTGTGTAAGCTTCATCCACCTTTTCAATATTTTTTTGCGACATTCCCTTAATTTGAGTCCTATTAATTATTTGTTGCGGAATAGACAAGTCTTGCAATATTTTTTGCATATTATCCACTATTTTTTGTGACAATTCCCCAAAAGAAAACAATGAGGTACAACCATAAATTATGGCTATCATTTTTAACATTTTTTTGCGTAAATTTTTAAATTTCATACTAAAAATCCCCTAAAAAAATAAATTTCTTTAATCCCTCTAAATATATTACAACAAATTCAATCTGTCAAAAAATAATTAAATATTTATAAATTTAAGTATTTTTTGAAATAAAAAATAAAAAAAACAGTGTAAATACCCT
>JBAVPH010000073.1:0-1740 GCA_049692855.1 Candidatus Babeliales bacterium
TTTAAGCACAATAATCTAATATTTCAGGAAACTTATTTGATTTAAAAGCTCTATATGCTTTAACAAAAATAATACCGACTAGTGGAGTTTTTATTCCTTCAATATTAAGAGATTGAGATCCTTCAAAGCTTATTTGCCCAAAAGGACTAAAAAAATTATTTCCTTGAAAAAATAATAACTGTTTTTCCTTTGTATCTATACCTATATAAAAATCATGATTATTGGAAAATTGAGTTTCCACGTGATAATAATGTATTGCATTTTTTTCAGAGTATTTTTTAATTTTAATATGGATAGCCACAAAGATTACTTTAAATATTTACTGATTATTATAAATATGGCGATTTGAATTTTTCAACAAAAAGACCTTCTTTCATAATATTTTGAATTGTTTTGTGGCAACGCAATAGGCTACCAATATACATATAATAATCATAACCAAAATGAACATACATTTTTTTATCATTGCTTAATTTAGCCCATATATATTCCCGAAGTATTAATCTACAGGCAATGAAAATTTGCTGTTCATTAAGACAGCTTCCTGTGTGAATGTTATTAATTAATGAAATCATATCTTGAAAATGATTATCTTCAGAAACCAATTCTTCATTAAATTTTTCTAACACAACAATTTTTAATGAGGAAATTTTTAAGCAATCCATAAAATTAATAACAGCATTAACATAAGCATTTTCTGTATCAAGATAATTTTTTTGTGTAAATTGTTTATTGTTATAAAACGTCCCTATATCCGAGTAGGACGTCCATTCATTAGCTAAAAAATTTCCTTGTGGAGTTCTTAATTGTGGGTTGTATTTAGTTATTTTCCAATGGTACAACCTATTAATCTTTAATTTTTTCAAAATTATATTATGGTGAATTTATTTATAGTATTGTTTTTACAATTTTTTTTCGAACTACTTAATATAATTATGCTATTTATGTCTAAGAATTTCGCTCTAAGAAAAATTTCATTTTTTTTGGCTTCCCAAGAAGTTACCTTTTTTTCACTCAAAAATATAATCTTATTTTCATTAATAAACATAAACTTATTATTTTTACATTCAATATCATGTCCTATTTCAGTCGGTTTTTTAATAAAAAATTTTTCATTTTGCTTGAATTTAAATAGGCCAATTCTATTGTAATTAGGGTCATCAAAGACAAATTCCAATTTTTGTGAATATACTTTAAGAATGGAATAATTTTTACTTTCAATCCAAAAACTATAAAATACTGAATAATTTTTAGCAATTTTTTTTTTGCTTATTTCTTTAATAATTCTTTTTTCTACATCTAAAATATAACATTCACTTGTGTATGTAGTTAATACTACTAAGTTTTTTTGCCAATAATAAATTGAAGAAAAAATAATATTTTGATTAGGTAGTGATATGATATTAACGTCAAATGTGTTTAAATTTACATAAACTATACATTCATTATCTGGACAATATAAAAGTACCTTTTTATCAATAAAATTTTTATAAATAGAATAGATAGCCAAGTCTTCAAATATAAAAATATCTTTCACTTTTTCTAAGTTACTATTGAAAATTGAAATTCCTTGGTAATCATTATTAATAAGAATATTGCTATCTATTATTTTTAAAATGTAGATATCATTTTTTTCTATTGTTATATACATTTATTACCAAAAAATTTAAATGGAAAAATAATTAACATAGAAATTTCAGCTTTAAAAGAAATATTTTCCATTCTTAATTTCTTTAAAAT
>JBAVPH010000074.1:0-2598 GCA_049692855.1 Candidatus Babeliales bacterium
TTTCCATTATTAGTGATTATTTCTACTAAATCAAAAGAAAACAAGCTCACATTAACAAAATTAGAAAGAGATGTTGTTCTCAATAATTTAGAAGATACCTATGCCTATTTAGGTGATGAACTCAGTAACATTGGGCACGTAGTAAAACAAATGACAAAATCTGATGATACTAAACTACAAGAAATGTATGAACTAAATGATCATTTAAATGCAGGGTATAAAATTGGCTCACGCGATGAAGTAGAAAAAGTATTAACAAAAGCACTTGAAGAACTTGATAATGATGATCTAAGTTCACAAGAGCTCGTGCAACATCTAGAAGATATACTGAAAAAATTACAAGACAATAAATTAAACATTGAAGTAAAACATCAACAAACACGTTCAGTTAATGAAGACGAAGATAGCAAAAATGAACTAGAGCTATTAGTACAAAATATGCCGATTATTGTTGATAAAGAAGGAGTTACGCGAGATCCACTTGTACAAACAATAGATGGTTGTCTTGAAGTAACCAATGATGCATTGATTGGCAGAAATTTAACAGTTGAAAATGACCTTTTGATAAAAAATGATGCAGCAATTCGTGGAGAATTAGAAGTATGCGATGAAGCAAAATTTAAAAAAAAAGTAAAATTTAAAAAAGACGTATCGTTTAGAAAAGATGTAGAAATAGAAGGTGACTTGCAAGTAGAAGGTGATGTTGCTATTGAAAGCGATCTAGAAGTAGATGGTGATACAGAATTAAAAAATGCCAACGTTGAAGGTAATTTGAGTGTGCAAGAAGATTTAGTTGTCTGTGGTGATGCAGAATTTAAAGGAAGCGTTGTTGATGTTGCTTGTGACCTTTTTGTTGGCTGTAATATCTTCATGAAAAATACCAATTCTCCCGTCGGTAATATTTATAAAGATGGAGTACGCTTTATTCATAATTTTGGAACAGAAAATACTTTTGTTGGAATAGAAGCTGGTAACTTTACAATGACAGCGCCTGCCATAAGAAATAGCGCATTTGGTGTACTTGCTCTAACAAATAATACAAGCGGATTTGGTAATACTGCAGGAGGATTCAGCGCATTAAGAAATAATGAAGATGGCACTGAAAACACTGCTTTCGGCTCGAATGCATTACGAGAAAATAGAAGCGGAATAAGTAATACCGCAATGGGACAAGGTTCCTTACGATTTAATGTAAGCGGTATTCGTAATTCTGGACTTGGTGACAATTCACTTAACACTAATATAACGGGTAATAATAACACTGCAACAGGATTTGGTGCCTGTGGGTTTAATCTTACAGGAGATGCCAATACCGGTTGTGGATTTTTTGCAGTTAATCAAAATGAACTTGGATCCGGTAACACTGGTGTAGGAGAAGCAGCATTACGTGATGTACAAGGAAACAGAAATATTGCATTGGGACAACGTGCAGGTCGCAACTTAGCTGAAGGCGATGATAATATTTACATTGGTGCTGCAGCCGGAGGCTTTTTAGACAACTCTGTTACTGAAAGTCTTCAAATCCGCATTGGTTCAAGTCAAACTGATTGCTACATTCAAGGTATTTTTGGGAATCCTGGTGCTGAAGAAGACGTACCTGTTTTTGTTAGCGAAAATGGTAAACTTACCACTGCAGTAATATCTTCGCTTCGATACAAAAATGATGTCATCGACATGGGCACTACTTCAGAAGGCTTAATGGAATTACGCCCAGTAACCTTTAGCTACAAACATGAAAATAGCAATAAAAGACATTACGGATTAATTGCAGAAGAAGTAAAAAAGGTATTTCCTGAATTAGTTGTTCAAGATAACAATGGCAATGTTTATTCTGTTCGTTACCATGAACTTCCAGCAATGTTATTAAATGAATTACAAAAAGATAGAGAAACGATAAAATTACTTCAAGATACCGTCAAAATTCTTCGTAATAATCAACAAAAAAGTAATGATACCATTAATGAATTACTTGCCCGTCTTATTGCGCTCGAAGAAATAAAATCTAAATAATAATATATAAATAAAAAAGGGGGTTCTTGTTTTTCAAAGAACCCCCTTTTTTATGTCCTGCTATTAATTAACACTACTAAAAAAAGTATGAACACAAACAATAACAAATTTTTATTAATTAAAAATTTCTTGATTTTTTAAAAATTAATTTTGTTAAATAGTTGAACTCAGCCACTAAGAATAATTTTTAATAAAAAAAGGAGTAAATGAAATCACCTTCAATAAAAAAATATTTATTATTTTTATTATCGTTCTTATTAATTTCTACTATCAAAGCAAAAGAAATAACTATTACATTATCAAGCCAAGAACAAGACATAGTTCTTACTAATTCGGAAACTCCTTATGCATATTTAGGAAATGAATTAAGTGACATTGCACAAGTAGTTACCGCAGTAAGTAATCTTTATGATGGTGAAGAAAGTAAAGGGGTTCGTGAATTACAAGAACATCTCAGTTTAGGATACAAAGTTGGTAAACGTGATGCAGTAGTCGCAGTATTAAAAGGAGTGTTACCAGCTCTTAAAAAAGATGACCATGCAAAAGAACTTACGCAACGAGTTGAACATGTCGTAGAAAAATTACAAA
>JBAVPH010000075.1:0-5704 GCA_049692855.1 Candidatus Babeliales bacterium
TAATAATGAAGTCAATTATTGGATGAATAAAAAATATTCAGGGAATATTTTTAAAATTACTGCACTAACTCTGTTTGGCGTAATTGGGTATCTATTTTTACGAAAATATATTCTTATGTAAAAAAATGATAAAAGAGTAAGCGATTAATTAATAATTTTTTTTGATCTTGGCAAGTATATACTGAAAGGGGTATGATTGCTGAGATTTTGTCATTTCCGACAAAACAACAGTCATCATACCCGCTCAGTTTTTTTCTTGTTGTCTGAGCAACAAAGGTTGGTATAAAAAGGATGTAACCACTGCTTCATTGAAGTACTTTTAGTTTACAATAAAAATGAAAAAACACTATTAAAAATTACTAATTTTTTAAGTTTATAAAAAAATTATTCTAAAATATTTGTATTAGCTTACGCCTCCAGTATTAGGTGGAGCATCGCCCAAGCTAATTACCAAAACAGCAGTTACTAAAAATAGTAATTGCTTTCTATAGTTAAGGGTAAAATTAATACATTGATCTATTAACATTAAATATCCTTAGTAAAGTTCATAAAAAAGAAAAAAAATATATACTAGCAACGTAAGTCAAAGTAACGGAAAAACAATTAATTTTCAATAATTTTGAATTTGTGCAATAAAGGGTAACTATAATGAATTTTTTAAATACACTAGAATTAATAGTTGGTAATCAAGTTTTTGTACTAGCCACAATTGTTGTTGCATTTTTATTAAAATTTTTAATTGTCATTTTTATTTTTAAACAACAAGCAAATAGTAAAACAATTTGGCTGCGGCGCCTTTTATTAATAATTTTAGGGGCAAATATGCTAGCAGATATTGCATGGATATTAGATCTATGCCACAATCTGTCGATACTTACTATAGATTGTCGTATTTTAATGTTTATAAGTCGTATTGCTTGGGGCTTCATGTACTTGCAATACCAAAGCTTAGCACTTTTACTTGAAGGTTTGTTATTGAGCCAATTGTGCTTAACTACTCAACAAAAAGTATCCTGTGGCATTACTTTATTTTTTATGGCTTTTCCAATAGGAAATGCCTTTATTTTTTTTAATCAATTAAAATCACCACAATTAATACTACTAATGAATCGTATTGCAACAACATATTTTATGCTATTTTTTTTACCTGTTATTTTATTTAATATACTGCATAAAATTCGTTCATGGTCATTTCCTCAAATTTTATCGCAACAGTTACGTTTACTTGTTTATGGCCTTATTATTCCCCATTTAATTAGTGATATTATTCAGGTATTCCCTTTTCATCTTAATAAGACCAGTAACTATCCATTAATGGGATTTTCTACTCTTTTTTTAACAATTGCATTGTTATATTGCTCTCGTAAAATAATGAGCTTACGATTCTTGAATTTGCAAGATCAAGTTTATGCACCGCCACGGGCAAATTTTATTACCTGGTTTAAAGTAACATTAGAACAGTTAAGTCATGTAGTGAGTGCTCATGAATTAAAATTTATTGTGCAAGATTTTTTTGAAGATGCATTTGATATCCCGGCTGATAATACCATGCTCTACTTGCGTCCCGTAACTGATCTGGATCAACCAGAGGGACAGTTTTTTAATCCGAATGAAGATGTAGAACAGTTTCTTACTGAAACTAGTGATTCAATTAAGAAGATAATAAAAATACAGCAAGTGCTTATTTATGCTGAAATTAGGTTTAATCATTTTTATGAAAAATTACCATTTTATGAAGAATTGCTAATTTTTATGGACAAAATTCAAGCAGATGTATTTTTGCCTATTTATAACAAAGATAATCTGATTGGTTATATTATTATTGATCGTAATTCACGTGGAGAAGAATTATACACTGGTGCTGATTTGGACGAAATTCTTATATTTTCGAGTTATTTGCATCATACAACTAATGTTTTATATAACCAAAGTGCAGAATCATTGCTTAAAAGAGTTGGGCAGTTGCAATGGGAAAAAGAAGAATTATTAGAACAATACAAAAAAGACGAAGAGAAGTTGAAAAAAGATTTTGAACTCAAGCATGAGATGTTACTCAAAGACTTTTCTATCAAGCACCGAGAAGTAGAACAATTTAAAGAGTGCATACAATCATTTGTTTTTACAAGTCAGCGACCAATTGGCATTATTACTTACAAAAATAATTATTTTACTTTTTGTAACCAAGAAGCAAAAAATTTTATCCCATTTAATATTAATACAAATATTGGGCATCCTTTGGTTCAAAAATTACATCAAATTACACAGCAGGTTGCGCAGTTCCGTTCGCCACAAATGTTTACGATAAAAAATGAAAAAAAGGAGGCATTGACTATTGCAGCAGTTCCTAACTTAGAGCAAAATAGTGTGATTGCTGTTGTTTCTTATGCAGATGTCCCTGAACTAATACAACAAAAAATGAAATTTTTAAAAGATCCAAGCCGCTGGGATTATCTGCTCTATCTTGAAACTACAAAATCAGGGCAATTAGTTAACGAGCTTATTCCAGGAAATGGAAAGGAATTAACTGACTTTAAAATTGAACTTTTTGAAGCAGCCTTGGGTAAAAATGCTACTTTTCTTGATATAGCTGATGATGATTTAATACCGACTGTCGAATTGCTACATCAGATTAGTTTGGGGAAAGAATTACATGTGCTGAAATTGCAAGGAACAATTGATCCAATAAAAATGATAGCTAAATTGTTTGGCATTAACCCAATTTTTGGTACAAAACAAGAGGAGCGACCATTGTTAGAGCGTTTAGATGGTGGAACTCTTTTTATTAAGGATGTGCACTTACTTGATCGTCAGTCCCAATCTTATTTAGCTAATTTTATTGACTGTGGTTCTTATGAGGGTTATAAGAGTGAAAACAAAAAGAAAAGTAATGTTCGTATTATTTGTTCTAGTAACCAGGATATTGAGCAGTTAGTTAAAGAAGATAAATTTTCAAATTTCCTATTCCTTAAACTCAAGTACACAAGACTCAAATTTCCATCATTAGCAAGTTTGTCAACAGAAGAGTTGCATTCTTTAGTTGATGGATTTAGCCAACAGGCAACATCAACAGACGCCTTTAGTAATTTATTAACACTGACAGAAAAAGATAAGCAAAAACTTATGGCTATGCAGCCAGTAAGTTTGCAGGAATTAAAAAAACGAACAAATCAGCTTATTTTACAAAAAGCAGAAAAAAATAATATTACGCAAGAAATTATTAATCCACTGCATGAAACAAATGATCCAGTATTATTACAAGCGGCACGTTTAGGAAAAAATACATTGAAAGATAAAAAGCTTATGACTCTTTTGTGGAAAAAATTTGACAAAAATCAAAATAAAATTGCAACATTTTTAGGAGTGAATCGGTCAACTATACATCGTCGTTGTAAATTATATAATTTAATGCAGTAATAATGATTAAAAAAAAGGAAGAGTAATGAAAAAAATAAAAACTTCTTATTTGCTTGGTTTGTTATTACTTGGAGCAAGCAATATAAATACTACAACTATTGTTACTTTAACAAGTCAAAAACCAGCATGGAAACAATTTTTTCAGCAATATATTACTTCTATTGGAGTTGGGACTATTGTTGGCCTTTCCGTGGATGTTTTTACGGAATATTTTTTTGGAAAACTTTCAGATGAGAAAAGCAAAACAATAGGAAAAGAATTGATGCTTTGGGTTATTCAAAGTTACATAAAAAATAAATTGTTGCTGGATATAGGGAAGGATATGCGAAGGTATAACATACCGCACAAAGATTCTCTTATGTTTTGGACAGCCTGGCTTACGCCATGTTGTAAAATTTTAAAGCGTCTTTATTTCTGTAAATATCATCGGTATCAATATTGTTCTTGTTGGTGACTTGCATAAAGAAAGCCGCTGAATGCGCCAATAAAAATAAAAAAAGCAACCCACTGCATAAAAGATAATGGTGAAAAATTTACCATTATTGTACGGTCAGCACGCCAAAAATCAACAATAAAGCGTTCAGTGCTCGCAAGCATTAAATAAATGGTCACTAATTGGCCAGACTTATTTGCTATTTTTTGAAATATAAAATACATGAAAATGAAAATAAGAAATAAAAGACCCGCACTATACAATTGAGTTGGGTGTAAATAACAATACAAGGGGGCAACAGTATTAGCGTCGGTATAAATAGTTGCCCAGTACAATGTGGTAGGAAGGCCATAGCAACAACCAGCAAAAAAACACCCCAAGCGCGCGATGGATTGTAATAATGGTGCATAAATAGAAATAAGGTCAGCAAATGGAATAACTGGGATATGTAATTTTTTAAGATACCAGGGCATGATTACTATAATGCCAAGAATGCTTCCTAATAGAGAAAATCCTTCTTTCCAGAAAGCAAACCATTCAATATAATTTTCAAATGCAGATGGTTCTTCTAAAATATAAAGGAAGCGCCCGCCAAAAAGGGCAGCTATTATGCCGACAAAAAGTATATCAGAGAATTTATTGGTAAGTTTTAATGTAGTAAATCGTTTGTCTTGCATAACAAGCCAACTGAATATCATAAGGCCTAACGCAATAAAAAGGCCATAGGTATGAATACCAATTGGCCCATAAATATTAAAAAGTTCATATCCCATACTTTTTTCTCTATTTATTATTATTTTTTATTTTTAAGACAGATGAAAAATAACTTTTTACGTAATTTTATAAGGAGTATTCTTCATTAAATGGCTCTTCTTTTATAGCACAAGCTGTAGCATTATCAATAACAATTTGGTATTGATCTGCCCAAGAAAAAGAGAGATTTAATAAAGGGTGATCTGTATTTGTGGTAAATCTAATAATTTTTGCTCCTTTTCTTTTTCCATTTAAAAATGAATAATCAACGCGAACAACAAATTGATTATCTATTATTGTAATCTTTTGCTCTCTATTTGGCTTTATTTCTTTTCCATTTACCGTAATGATAAATGTTGTTGGTTCATAAGTGCCACTCCAATGGGTATATTGAAGCATATTGGGTTCTATATTATTTTTAACTAAAATAGTTCTTTGTGATGAAGAAAAAGGAGTAATGGATGTATTAGGAATCTGTGATTTTGTTGTGTCTTGCTGTTGTTGAAAGCGGGGAAAATAGTTCAATTGCCATGAAATAAATACCATTGTTAATAAGGTAGTACCAACAATAGCTATTCTTCTATCCATAAAGCCCCCATTTGCTTATATTTATATAATAATTTCTAATATAACATATTTTTATAAAATAATAAAATTATTAAACGGAATAAGCGGTGTTTTCTGTTTTTTGTGGTTGGGCTTGTTTTGATTGAATGCGCCAATCATCTTTCCATGAAAAAGTAATGTCGACTTTATCTGCATCATGATCGAGCTGGCAAGAGACAATATTTGCTCCTTTACGAAAACCATTGGCAAATGAGTAGTCGTAACGCACATCAAATTGATTATCTTTAACTATTATTTTTTCTTGTTCCCCTTGTCCAATTTTTTTGCCGTTTACTGATAAAGTAAAGGATGGTTCATAGGTGCCACTCCAATGTTTGTAGGAGATCATATCAGGCGTAATGTCATTTTTTATAGTGATTGTTTTATCTGGTATTTCTTTTTCTTCTTTTTCTTTTAATGATGCTTCTTTTTTATTGGAAGAGGGTTCCTTGTTCTTTTGAATTTCTTTTTCTTTTTTTTCTTGTTGTTCTTGTATGG
>JBAVPH010000076.1:0-1664 GCA_049692855.1 Candidatus Babeliales bacterium
GTTATATCTAAGTCATTAGAAAAGGATATAGTTATATTTTTTCCCGCTATTAATTTTGTAGGCTTTTTTGCATTATGATCTTTAATAAAAATGCCATCAATGAGAGACTCCTCTTCAGTGATAGACAATTTTCCTTGAGCATTAATTTGAATAATAGGTTTTTCTATTTTTTTTACTGCTGGAATAATAAAAAGATTGTTTTTATTATTTTCATTAGAAACAAAATATTTATGCATGAATTGGCAAAGCTCTGGCTTTCCTTTTATTGTCCACAAAATAGTTGCTTGGTCAATTTTAGTTTTTCCTTCTATCTGATCTTCCATTCCATGTAATTGATTAACAGCTATTATTCCAGCTGATAATAAGAATAAATTTAATGTTTTATTTTTTATAAAATTGATCATAAAACCCTTAATTAAAGTTATTTTGCTTATTATTTAAGCATAATAGAATATTTCAAATTGTCAATTAATACAATTAAAAAATGTTTTTTCAGGGAAATTTTATGTTTTTTGGAGGAAGGTATATACTTAAAAATAACTTTAATGGGAATGATAGAGATGAACATATATCAAGAATTATTACGAGATCATTATCGATTTCCTCGAAATCAGGGAAAATTGACTTTTCCTGATTTTGTTTCTAAGCAATTTAATCCTTCTTGTGGAGATACAATACAATTTTCTGGGTATATTAAAAACAAGATGATTAAAAAGCTTGCTTTTGAAGGAAAAGGGTGTGTTATCAGTCAAGCAACAGCTTCTCTTTTGACTGAAGAAGCAAAAGAAAAGACATTTGATGAGGTAATGGCACTTGATAAAGATTTTATTCAGCATATGATTGGTATGCAATTAGGGCCAATACGAGTAAAATGCGCGTTATTGCCATTACTTGCCCTGCAAGAAGGAATTGTTACTTATAATAAAAAGGCAGATAAAAAGTCCTAAAAAGTGAGTTAAATGAGTAATAATAGTAGGGCAATGATGCTTGATCGCTCAAAAGTAATGCGGGAATTACAACAATTAGCAGATAAGCTTTTTCCTGATTATTCACCTGCTTATGATCTAGCACAAAAAAGTTGGTATCGCCTTGTTGCAGATCCAACTTTTATATATAAAGTACGAGAATTTCAAAATCCGCCATGGCCGGTACCTACCTGGATAGATAGCATTAATAAAGTAATTCCTGTTGCCAAAAACATAAATGATTATACGATAGTTTCAGTGGATGGTTCTCAAATTTATCCTGATCGTCATAACAATATTTCTTGTTTTTTAATTAATATTGGTTCTGTTATATTGCCATATGGTATCCAACAGGGGGGTATAGCATTTAATTCGGTTCCCTATATTTTTACCCATGATGATGAAGATATAGTAGACCTTGGAATTTCTCCTGAGGTGGTCGATTGCCGTCGACAAGAGCTGGAATTGAAAGTGGGACTAGAATTAAGCAAAGAAATAAGAAAAAATGAAAACAGTTTATTGCTTTTTGATGGATCACTTATTTTTTGGCATTTAGCATCAAAAGAAGCTGAGATTCGAGATGCATTTTTGCAAAGTTATTATGCGCTATTGTATCAATTATATGAAGAAAAAATTCCTATTGCTAGTTATATAAGTTCTCCAAAAAGTAAAGAATTACTTAATCTTATTAGATTAGAA
>JBAVPH010000077.1:0-5392 GCA_049692855.1 Candidatus Babeliales bacterium
ATGTTACAAAAAGTGATAACAATGATAATTGGATAGCCGATATAAACAATTGGTCCACCAGTAAGTACTAATACTTTTTTAAGCCCAAATGTAGATAATGGTATACAAGCAAGTAATGTTGCGGCAAGTGCAGTGATAAAGTTTATTTTATTACCAAGCATTTTTTGCACATATTCTGCAACAACGGCACTCAGTGCGATTGACGTTGACAGACATGCCATTAAAACAGCTGTTGCGATGACAGCTGCACCGCCAGTACCCAATATTCTGAATGCAATTTCTCTAAATAATTCACCTGCATTAGTATAAGCAATATTATGTGCATGGAAAACACCAAGCAAGCTCATCCCAATATAGACAAGTCCAAGAAGTGAAACACCAAGAAGACCTGCTTTGCAGCCTATAATGGCAAGCTTGTTAACATTATAATCTTTGCTAACACTTTTTTTTAAAATACTAATGACAATAGAAGCAAAAAATATAGTTCCGAGAAGATCAAGTGTTTCATAACCACGCAACAGATTAGATTTAAAAAGATTAAGAGCAGTATTAAAGGTTGGGACAGCCTGTTCTGCTGTTACAAGACCCCAAATAATAATAATGGTTAACGATAGAAGTAATACTGGACTTATATACTTTCCTAAGACATCTATTATTTTACTTTCTCTAAATGTGGCAGCAAAAGTAATACCTAAAAAAATAAGTGCAAAAACAAATGAAGAGACTGGTGTTAATTGTTGCAAAAAAGTAATAGGAATAAATGGTGCAATCATAATGTGTGAAAGGGTGGTAATACGCGGGATAGCAATAACAGGACCAATAATGAGCACACATATACCAACAATTAATTCACCGGGTAGTTCCCCTACTCGTTTAAAAAATGTTTGATAGTCACCATCAAAAAGAATCATGCCAACAATGCCGGCAATCGGAAGTATAACGGATGTTAATAAAAAGCCAAGCATACCAAAAAAAACTAATTTACCAGATTCTTGTCCAACCATGAGAGGGTATATTAAATTTCCAGCACCAAAGAGCATAGAAAAAATAGCAAGGCCAATAGAGATAACATGAGATTTTGCAATTTGCTTCATAAATAAATTACCTTATAGTATAGAGTTTACAATGAGAATAGGTTTGTTCATTATTCGATATAAAGATGTTATAAGTCTATGTTAAGAGCGTTCAAAAGAAAAATGCTCACGAAAATTATGAGATGCACATAATGGCTGAATGGGAGTTAATAGAAAGTAAACACCCAAGAAAGGTTGGTAAGGAAAGGAAGAAAGAAGTACGTAGCTTATTTACTGAATAGTTTTTTCTATGGGGATTATATTTTATTCTACTCATAATATCCTCTAGATTTAGATTATTAATAATTATGTAATAAAAATAATACAATAGAATGAAAAAAACAGCAAATCTATCGAGATTGATAGAGTTAAAAATCTTTTCAAAAGGAAGTAAAATGAGAAGAGGTATACAAAATAATATCTCCATTATATTGTTAATGATGAGCTTGAATCATTATTGTATTCATGCAAAAAAAGAAGGAAAAAAAATGAAATTTCAGATTGAAAGTAGTGCTTTCAAAGAAGGAGGAATGATTCCAGCGAAATATACGTGCGATGGTACTGATATTTCACCACCACTCGCATGGCATAATGCACCATCAGAAACAAAAAGTTTTGTTCTTATTTGCGATGATCCGGATGCTTCTTCCGGTACATGGGCACATTGGGTTGTTTATGATATCCCAAGTAAAGTTACTGAATTGTCAGAAGGTATTTTTGTCAAAAAGCTCGGAGCAATTGAAGGAGTTAATAGTTGGGGAACAAGTCGACGTGGTTATGGTGGACCATGTCCACCAAGCGGTAGGCATCGCTATTATTTTAAATTATATGCTTTGAATGTAGACAAGTTAGTGGTGAAAGTGCCAGCTGCAGAAAAAGCTAATGGTCCCCGTATTATAGAATACGCACCTGGTGTTAACAAACTTGCTGAAGGAATATTGGCAACAAAAAATGACGTTTTGCAAGTGATGCAGGGGCATGTATTGGCAGAAGCCCAATTAATGGGTAACTATGAACGAACAAAAAAATAAAAGAGCAAATGAAATATATTAGATGGTTTCATAAATTATCATTAAATGATATTCCATTGGTTGGTGGTAAAAACGCTTCACTGGGTGAAATGATTAGTCAATTAAAAGAAAAAGGGATTCGCGTTCCGGATGGTTTTGCCATTACTGCAGCAGCTTATTGGTATTATCTAAAATATAATAATTTTATTGAACCCATGCAAAAAATAATGGGACAATTGACTGATTATACTGATACTGCATTTCTCAAAAAAGTTGGTCATTCAATTCGTTCATTGTTAGTAAGTGGTCTGATACCAGCAGATCTTGTGCAAGAAATTTTGCAGACATACCATGAGTTATCACAAGAATATAAACAGGAAGCATGTGATGTTGCAGTACGGTCATCAGCAACAGCAGAAGATTTACCGACGGCATCATTTGCCGGTCAACAAGAGACCTATTTAAATGTGCGCGGTGATAAAGATTTGCTGGAAAGTTGCAAAAAAAGTATTGCTTCACTTTTTACTGACCGGGCAATTGTATACCGCATCGAGCAAGGGTTTGATCATTTTAATGTAGCTCTTTCTATTGGTGTGCAAAAAATGATTCGTTCTGATTTGGCAAGTGCGGGGGTAATATTTTCACTTGATACAGAAAGTGGCTTTAAAAATGTGGTACTGATCGAATCATCATGGGGACTTGGTGAAGCAATTGTTAAAGGGTTGATTATTCCTGATGAATTTATGGTATTCAAACCTACGCTTGAACAAGACTTTAGACCAATTATTAAAAAGCAGCTCGGGACTAAAACAAAAAAAATTATTTACGCCAATGCACATACCCAGAACGTATCAGTACCCAAAAAAGAACAAGAAAAATTTTCATTAACAGATGATGAAATTTTAGAACTGGCTCAAGCAACAGTTATTATTGAAAATCATTATTCTGCATTGAAAAATAGCTGGTCACCGATGGACATTGAATGGGCAAAAGATGGTATTGACGATAAGCTTTATATAATGCAGGCACGACCAGAAACAGTGCATGCAGTTAAAAAAACAACAACTTTACAACAATACATCCTCAAAGAAGAAGAACAAGAGCTTGAAAAAAAATTATTAGTAATAGGGTTGAGTATTGGACAACAGATTGTAAGTGGCAAAGCACGTATTATCAAAGATGCGAGTGAAAGTGATCAAGTACAAGAAGGTGATATTATTGTAACAGGTATGACCGATCCTGATTGGGTTCCCGTCATGAAAAAAGCAGCTGGCATTGTGACAGACCGTGGGGGGCGTACATGTCATGCGGCAATTGTAAGTCGCGAATTAGGTATTCCAGCAATTGTTGGTACCAAAGATGCCACTAAAAAAATTAATAACGACCAAACAATTACGCTTGATTGTAGTCAAGGCAATGCTGGTTTTATTTATGAAGGGGATATTCCTTTTATGGTACAAGATATTGCATTGGATTATGTACCAGATTTACCTGTTGCATTAATGGTTAACATTGCTGATCCAGACAGTGCATTTCAAGTATCTTTTTTACCAACATCTGGCGTTGGGTTGGCACGTATAGAATTTATTATAACAAATAACATAAAAATACATCCACTTGCTCTTGTTCATCCTGATCGTATTAAGGATAAAAAAGTTTTACAAAAAATAGATGCCATGACTGTCGCCTACCCAAGCAAAATAGACTTTTTTGTTGATTGCTTAGCACAAGGAATTGGCATGATTGCCGCTGCTTTTTACCCACGTCCTGTTATTGTCCGATTGTCTGATTTTAAAACAAATGAATATCGCAATTTAATTGGGGGAATTTTTTTTGAACCGCGGGAAGATAATCCAATGCTTGGTTTTCGGGGGGCATCGCGCTATTGTCATGAACGTTACAAAGAAGCATTTGCCTTAGAGTGCACAGCGCTCAAAAAAGTACGTAATGTTATGGGATTAACGAATGTGTTAGTAATGGTACCTTTTGTGCGGACGCTCAACGAAGCGCAAAAGGTTTTGCAAGAAATGGAAATTAACGGGTTAGCAAAAGGGGTTAATAGCCTCCAATTAATAATGATGTGTGAAGTTCCGTCAAATGTTCTTTTGATTGATGAGTTTAGTAAATTATTTGATGGCTTTTCTATTGGCTCAAATGATTTGACACAGTTAATCTTGGGAGTAGATCGCGACTCTGAATTATTAGCAAATGTTTTTGATGAACGTGATGAAGCGGTAGAAAAAATGATAAAAATGGCAATAGAAGGTGCTCATCATAATAAACTGCCTATTGGTATTTGTGGGCAAGCACCATCTGATTATCCTGAATTTGCACAATTTGTTATTGATTGTGAGATTAATTCAATCTCATTAAATCCTGACTCAGTATTACCATTTTTAATACGCTATGCAAAAAAAGATGTATAGCATAATTAAATTTGAACAATTAAGGCAGATATGTTGTCTCGACTGTTCTTGTTATATGCTTCAGATACTAATGCTCGTGCAATGCTAGTAGGATTTTCTTGTTGATCAAATTTTTTATTTACAAAATTTACAACTTCTTGGTTGCTCATAACGTCGAATACGCCATCACAGGCTAAAACAACAATATCACCTTTTTGTGTGTCTATTTCATAAGTATCGGGAGTTGCTATTACACCAACTTTCTTATGGTTTCTGTCACCAATTGAACGGGACACTGCCAGGCCATTCACTCGCCAACAACCCCAATAATAAACTTGACCTTTTGCTTGTTCTATCCGTTGCTTTTCTTCAGGAGTATTGGGTTTATGATCTTGGGTAGCATGCATTTCTCTACCGTTACGTATTAATAAGGCACGTGAATCACCAGCATGTGCGATTGTTATTTTTTTAGTTGCACGATTAACTACTGCTACAACGGCTGTTGTTCCTGAATCATCTTTTTGAAATTGGTAACCAGTAAGAAAATTTTTGTCTGTTGTTTCAAATGCTTTTATTAATTTTTCTGTAGTTGTTTGTGCTTTATTTGTTTTAAAATTTTGAGTAAGTGTAGCTGCTGCGTATTCTGCAGCACCAATACCACTATGCCCATCAAATACACCTACAAGTTCTTCTTCATCGCTTACTTGTGTTGCTACATGTCGGTCTTCCATGTTAGGACGTCTTCCTTGTAATGCACAATGGCCCCACACGGAATGGCCCAACTTCTTTTTCGATTGGCTTCTCTTTTTTTTTGATTTCAAGTACCAGAAAGATGCGATAGTTCCCAATAAAATTGCTGGTGTGAAATAACGAACCATTTTTGAGGAAAGTAATTGACTTATAG
>JBAVPH010000078.1:0-5276 GCA_049692855.1 Candidatus Babeliales bacterium
ACGATTACGTGATTTTTTTTTAGAATATGATCCAGGTTTTATAAATACATTTTTTGAAGAATTTGCGCTAAAACCGCAATTATTAGCAATGCAACCTAATTTAAGCGTAAGAGACAGAGTGAAATACGTAAAATCTTTAAAAAAATTGTCAACCCAAGAACAAAAAGCAGCTAAAATGATTCAAGAAATAAAAGAACGCAATGATGGTTCTCTTATTGACTAAATAAGTTATGGTTTATTTTTCTTTTGAAAATCGTTCTGGTTGAATAATTCCACCTGATATAATCATCCCCATTGCTTCTTGTCGTGTTAAATCAACAATGATAAAGTCATCTTCAGAAGCAATAACAAAATAACCACTTGTTGGGTTGGGGGCGGTTGGAATAAAAACATTGAAAAATTTTTTTTTGGGATTTGGTGCAATTTCAGGTTGTAGCTCACTTGTTAAAAATCCAAGACTATAAATTCCTTCTCGTGGAAATTCAACAAGAACAACTTTTTTAAAAGCAATTTCATCTTCAGAAAGACTAAATGCACGTACTAATTGTCGTATGCCAGAGTATACTGTACGCACAAGTGGGATTTGCGAAGCAAGTCTTTCAATAAAATTGATTAATGAGCGTAAAACAAAAAAATTGTATAGCGTACCAATAAAGCAGACAAGAATAATGGCAAGAATAATTTCTGAATAAGGGACATATCGCAATAATGTATCTTGAGTGAAAGCAGTAAGTGGTGTTAGCCAATTAGCAATTAATCGAAAAGAAACATTAAAAAGGGCAACTGTGAGGGTAAGTGGCAAAACTGCAATAAGACCATTTAAAAAAAACTTTCTTAGATAAAAAATTATTTGTTCAAAAAAACTTTTTTTATTTTTATTTGGCATAATAAGTTCCTAATGATCGGTCGAATCATTTATAGATATTTTTTTGACGTCAATAATAAGATTTGATGGTTTATAGTGTACCACTTTAATAGTTTCAGGTAAAAATAATGTTTCAGTTGTAATAGAAATTTGTTGTGGGCCGGAAGTAAGAGTTTGTGCATTTATATGAATTGCGAGTTGTTCTTGTTCGAGATTATATAAATCTGTTCTTTTGCCAACTAAATTAACGGTAATAGCTTCTGGCGCATCAATGCTCATGTCGGTTGGTACTGCATAAAAAGAAAAAGGAATGTTAAGCCAAACAGAAATAGTATGTCCCTGCGCAAACATATACCAAAAACTATAACCAAGAATAAGTGCGATTGCTTTAAGAGGAACATGGTTAAAAAGAATTTTGTTGAATATTTTTTTGTTCATTTTTTTGTTCATTTTTTTGTTCTCCTTTTTTAATATTTTTTTCTTGTTTATATTCAAACCTAATATGCTTTTTTATAAGCGTTAGTGCATGGTGAGGACTTATTTTTTCAAAGCATTGGCCACGAGCAATAATAGTAAAGGTATGAGTATACATATCAGCATAAAAAATGAGAGCATCAGTTTGTTGAGAATAGATAAAAGACTTTTGTTGCCAGGTGACAGCAGGATCTGTTTTTTTGGATCCATAATAAGGTGTTCGCCAACTTGTATTAATGCCTCGTAGTTTTCCTTGTGTATTTACCCATATTAATTTTTCAGGGTCATATACGTGGCTTTCTAATAAAAGCTCAAGTACACCTTGATGCAAATCTGCATTAATAAAAAATGGTGTTTTAATAAAATCATCAAGATTATCAGTGCACTCAATAATACAGGTAACTGGCTTGTTTTTATTAATCATAATTAAACAACTTCTAAACAAAATATCAAGCCAATCATTATTAATTGTTTGAGCTGGTTGAATATTTTTTAATGTAACTAAATTTCTCTGCAATATATCTTGGTGCATAAACATAAAAAGCATGATAATTACTGGAGAATACCAAAGAAGTAAATAAGTAATAGTAGTCAATTGAAGGGCATAAGAAGTGATGCTAATCAAACAATAGCTATAAAAATAAGGCAATAATTTTTTTGTACGATCTTTAGCAAGTAATCGCATGAGGCAATAAAATAAATTTGCAAAAACTAAAATTTCTATAATATCTCGCCAAATAAAAAACTGATACATGCTACTCCTTTTTTATCATCTTTTAAGTATTAGCATAGTATAGTGCAAAATCTAAAGGAATAAGAATATTATAAATTTTTTAACAAAGATAAATTGGTTTTTTTTATATATTTACTTAGTTTACAAGACACTCAATTTCTATACTTACTTTGGAGTGATCAGAAAACCATGCAATTAATTTATCGCCATTTTCCAATGTTTCCATTTTTTCTTTTATATTTTTTTCACTAAGTCCATGCGAAGATGTGACACTCATTTTTGTTTTTCCAGAGCGATTTATAAGAATAAATTTTTGAATTGTAGGGCTTAGCCATAAGTTTCCAGTTTTACTAATTTGTAAAATGGGTTCATTTACGTCAGTGAGGGATGGAACAGTAAATTCAGTTGCGTTACTAGGATTTGCTTCGGCTATTTTTTTTGTAAAATTGAAAGGGATAGCCGCATATGAAAGGCTAGCTTTTTTTCTAAATTCGTTAAAAAAGGGTAAATAAGGTGACTTTTTGCATGAAATTGGGAATTGTATTTCTTCTTCAATTAATTCTCCTTCACACCTAGTTATTAAGATGAATGGTTCTTCTGCTTCTGTCGCATATAATATGTGAATATTCATGATTATAGTTAATAAAAAAAGAAAAAAATGCTTCATCTATCTTAGCTTTAAGATGCAGTAACTACAAAAATTATTACAATATTTTCATGACTATCATATCTTAATTAAAAGATAAATCAATTGCAAAAATTAAAACTATGATAGAATATAAAATAATAATTTTTTTAAAGCATTTAAGAATAATAATAAAAACTTATAAAACAGTAGCTATAAAAATAAAAAATAAATTTTTAGCAGGATTTTTGGCAAGCCAACGCATGAGATAGTAAAATAAATTTGCAAAAAATACAATTTCTAAAATATCGTACCAAATAAAAAATTGTCGCAGGTACTTTTTTTTATCACATTTTTATTATCTATTAGAGTTAATTTTAATAAATTCATTACAATATAGTATAAAATTGAAAAAAATGTCAATTACATAAATTTATTAAAAAATTTTTTCAATAGTAAACAATAGGATTAGCTTTTTTGAGGTTTTATTGCTTGATTAAAAATTTATTTTGACTTATTATTAAAAATTAATATTAATTTCTTAATTGATAGGATTTTTTTTATTATGATAAAATTTAATTATAAGACTAAATTTTTCGTTTTTTTGTTTATAATGTTATTTTTAATTTCATCAATCGATGCTAAAGATCAATTGTGTAGCGATAAAAGTAATAATGTATTGATTCAATCTAAAGTTTTTGTAAAAAATTTTTTACAATTTTTAAAGAAAAATTCGGATTATGTAGTAGCTATCATGATTCCGGCTGGGATAGCATTTAATTATTATGGAGTAAGGGTAGAGGATAGACGAAAACAGGCACAAGATCTAATTAATTGGGCTAAAAATAAAAATCTTTTTTTACAAATGTTTGCAATGGGATATTATAGAGTAAATGAAGCTCATTTAGTAGAAAGATTAAGTGATACGCAATTAAGAAAATTTATTACATTCAAGAGATTTGCTTATGCTGTGAAAGTGGGAATAATTGGTGGTATGATTTATTGTATCTATACAGGATGTCACTATGTTTCCAAAAATTTATATGTAGATTTAGAAGGAAAAGTAAAAATAGGAGATAACACAGTTATTGTTTTTGAAAAGCTCAAAGATAATAGGCAAAATTCAAAAAATAAAAAGTAAATTAATGCTAAAAAATAGTTTTTTCTGCTGAAAATTGAGGTTTCCCCTTTTTTGGGTATACTAACAAGTAAGATTGAACATTTAGCGAAATTATAATAATGGATGAAAAAGTAGTTTTAACAGGAGATCGTCCCACAGGTCCTTTGCATTTAGGCCATTATGTTGGTTCGTTAGCACAACGGATTATTTTACAAGAAAAATATAAGCAATATATTATGATTGCAGATGTGCAGGCGTTAACTGATAATTTTGAAAATCCAAAAAAAATACGAGAAAATGTTTTACAGGTAGCGCTTGATTACTTAGCTATTGGTATTGACCCAAATAAAACAACTATTTTTATTCAATCATTGATCCCACAAGTTGCTGAATTGGCGATATTTTTTTTAAACTTAGTAACAGTTAACAGACTTAAACGTAATCCAACGGTTAAAGAAGAAATTAAACAAAGAGGTTTTGGTGAAAGCTTACCGGCAGGGTTTTTAATCTACCCAGTTTCACAAGCTGCAGACATTACTATTGTGAAAGGGAATTTGGTACCGGTTGGGGCTGATCAATTACCAATGATTGAACAAACAAATGAGATTGTGCGCTCATTTAATCGTATTTACAAAAAAATTTTTCCAGAGGCAGAGGTACTTATATCGACTTTTTCACGGTTACCGGGAACTGATGGAAAAGCAAAAATGAGTAAATCACTTGATAATGCAATTTTCCTTTCTGATTCTGCTGATATTGTTGCCAAGAAAGTAATGAGTATGTATACGGATCCAGATCATGTTCATGTTAGCGATCCAGGAAAAGTTGAAGGAAATGTCGTATTTACTTACCTTGATATTTTTGATGTAGATAAACAAGAAATTGTAAAAATGAAAGAACATTATAGTCGTGGTGGACTTGGTGATGTTGCACTTAAAAAGAGATTGATTACTATACTGAATGATTTTTTAGAGCCAATCCGTCAACGACGAGCATTATTAGCAAAAGATCCGCAGGCAGTAATGAAGATTATATTAGAAGGAACTAAAAAAGTTCAAGTAATAGCAGAAAAAACAATGCTTGAAGTCCGCGAAGCGATGAAATTAAATTATAATCCTTGATTTTCCATTGATGAATGAAATAGGTTTTTAAAAAAAGGATGCAAGTGAGTGAAGTAAGACGCTATATTATCCCAATCAGTATATCATTATTATTAATAACATTTGTTGTTATTTCCATTGTTAATCTTTTTTATCGAGCAAAAGTAACAACAGGTGAAATGATTGCAGCAGAAGTAGTGCAATTACATGATATTTTTCAACGTATTCATCAGACGTGTCAAATAATCAGCTTTGATTATCAAAAAAATCGCATTAATTTTTTAAATGTGAAATCGTTTACTGGATCAGAAGTTGGTCCAATGAATCTTGTGCATCCTGCTAAATGGGAAGGTCCTTAT
>JBAVPH010000079.1:0-1956 GCA_049692855.1 Candidatus Babeliales bacterium
AAACCATTTTGGATATTTATCTATTGCATCATTGACTACATTTTTGATTTTTTTGCATGGAATAGTCCCTTCAAGCCAAGCACACATAACAAAAGGGAGGGAAATCCCATTGTCATCCTTTACCATACGTTTGTCAATTAAGACAGGGGGAAGTTGATTAACTATCTCTTCTTTATTAAGAATTTCATACAGTTTCTGATTTAACATTGTTGTTATTTTTGCTGGTCGAAAACAAAATTTTTTAGCCATATAACTAGAAATATTTATCATGCCTAGCTTTTTAAAAGCAATAGTACTTTTTTTGTCAATAAGTACACCACCCAAATCAAAAATAACCTTGGCACTCTCTGTTGAGTATGTAAACAAAAAAGTAAATATAATGAGCAAAATTTTTGTCTGATATATTAAATATTTTTTCATAATAATTGTTATTAATTCTATTTATAATTATTTTTATTATAACTTAGTATATCATTTACTTGGGGCTTAGCAAAAGGTATGCACATTTTTATGTAAAGCAACTGTTTTTTAGGTAAAATATTATTTCAATAAGAAATAATTAAAACTAAGGGCAGTTTTTTTTGATGTTATTTTCTATATAATTTGCAAATTCATCTGGGCAAAACTGGAACCCATCAAAATCATTTGCATGTTTTTGTGTGCGAAGCAGGTGGTTTTTTAAATTTGAGCGTATCCCTTTTTCTGTGTGACTAGAAATCATAGCATTACAATTTACTGTAGGACAATGTATGTAAAAATTTTTAATGCAAGCTTGTGATTGAGTTAGTATGTCTTTTCGGCATATCCCACATGATTCTGCATGAAGTTCGGCAAATTCGTTTTTAGCAGAATAAGTAGCATTGAACAATATCTGTTCACAAGAAGGACACTCAAGATTATATTTACTAACTGATTTAAGGGGATTTTTTTTTGATATTTCATCAAGATCCATGCTATTAATTTTATTTACTGAAATACAAAAAAATAATAATAAAAAATAACTGAAATTTCGCATAACTGCCTTATAAAAATTAGATTATTGATAAATTTATTATTTACCTCTTTCAAGAGGAGATTTTGTCAAAAATTGAACGTAAGTATCGCAATAATGACCAAGTTTTTTTTGAGAAAGTCTGTTATTGTCTCCTTTCCCTCTATGATATTGATTATTGAGGTGCTTATTCAAATTTCTTGAGAATTGGCTTTGTCTTACTGATGACAGAATAAACTTACAACGATCAATAGGGCAGCGGAGATAAAATTTACCAGGTTGTTCTGGATTGCGTATTTTTTCTAATTCCATGTAGATTTGATCGGGAGATAAATTACAACTTTTTGAAGTAAAATGTTGGCGGATTTTATGTGTAAGCTGACATTTTGAAAAATTAGAAAATTCTCTTGTGCAATACGGACATTCATAAGTGAATGTATTTAAAGAACTATATATTTTTTTCTGTGGCAATTTTTTTTTTGTTTTGTTGACTTAGTTTTATGAGAATAGCAGCAGTTTCTTCTGGTATTAACTTTCTTTTTTTACTGCTTTTTTTAACGGAATGACTAGTTGTGGACGAATTATTCTGCCTTTCTAACCGAACATCATAAGGCGCTTCTGGATTTGAAAGATTGAATAAATTTGATGGTTTTCTGGAATGAGAACATGTAGATGGCTCTTTTCGTATAGGATGAGTCAGCAAAGAATCCATGCCATGAATAGCATTTACTGTTGTAAAAAATAATAATAAAAAATAGTTTATATTGTGCACAATTCTTTCCTAAGATTAAATAATGAACAAATTATTAACTAAAGTTCATTGTAGATGTTTTTATTAATTTTTATGGAAAATTAGTATAACAAGATTGTTTCTTTTGTAAATTTTTATTTTATCAATAATATTTTTTTATTTATTCTGATATTTCTGATATTTTTCTATAGCATAATTAATTTTGGACGTAATC
>JBAVPH010000080.1:0-3291 GCA_049692855.1 Candidatus Babeliales bacterium
GAACGAGTTCGACTAGCGTAAATAAAGAAAAATAGTAGTATTTTATTAATAAATATAATTTAATAATAATCAATGTAGACTCAATTAAAAAAATAAAACCTAGAAAAAAGGATAAGTATGCGAATGAAAAAACGAAAATTTCGTATTGGTGAACTTGCTAAACAGCTGCAAGTTGAACGCTTTGTTGTACGTTTTTGGGAAAAAGAATTTAGTCTTAAAACCTCTCGGTCAACTGGTGGTCAACGTTTTTATGAAGAAAAGGACCTTGAAGCATTTAAATATATCAAAGAATTACTTTATGAAAAGGGATTTACTATCTCTGGCGCAAAAAAACAACTTAAAACCATGAAAAAAACAACTAGCATACGCCCGTCTCGCAAAACTACCATTGATTCCAATCAAGAAAATAAAAAGCAATCAATGGAACAAGAAAAAATAGAAGTGCTTTCTCAGCAAATCATAGATTTAAAAAACAAGCTCCGTGAATTACGAAAATTATTGTAATTGCGCTTTTTACATGCAATAGGAAATATACATCTATGTACTCAAAAAAAGCACATATTCATTTTATCGGGATTGGTGGTATTGGCATGAGCGGTATTGCAACTATTCTACATAATCAAGGCTATCGAATTTCTGGTTGTGATCGAGACCTACAGCAACAAAGCATTAAAAATTTATCTGCATTGGGCTGCCTCATTTATGCAGAAAACAATACGCTTCAATGTGCTGATAAATCAATTGATATCCTTGTTTATTCTTCTGCGATTAAAGCAGACAATCCCGAAATTGTTTCTGCACAACAAAAAGGAATTCCAACAATTCCACGTGCGCTCATGCTCGCTGAATTAATGCGTACAAAATATAGTATTGCAATAGCTGGTTCTCATGGAAAAACAACAACAACATCCTTTATATCGCATATTTTAATTGAAGCAGGACTAGATCCTACTGTTATTATTGGAGGACATTTGACTGCACTATCAACAAATGCAAGACTCGGCAAAGGTGATTTTTTAGTAGCAGAAGCAGATGAAAGTGACCGCTCATTACAAAATTTACAAGCAACCTTAGCCCTAATAACTAATATTGATCTTGAACATTTAGAAGTATATAAAGATATAAATGATATTAAACATGTTTTTAAACAATTTATTAACAATTTACCCTTTTATGGCAAAGCAATACTCTGTCTTGATGACGAACAGGTACAATCTCTTTTGCCTATTCCGCATATTAAAACAATAACATATGGACTTACGGATAATGCGGATATTTATGCTACAAATATTATACTCAAACCTACGCATTCACTCTGTACCATTCAATATAAAGATAATCCACAACCAATAGGTTCTTTTCTCATTAACATGCCAGGCAAACATAATATACAAAATGCTCTGGGAGCACTTACTTTAGCACGTGAACTTTCCATTCCCTTTGCAACAATTGCAAAATCACTCGCAAATTTTAAAGGTATCGAACGAAGATTTTCATTTCGTGGAACTTTTAAAGGTGCTGAAATATTTGATGATTATGCCCACCATCCAAAAGAAATTGAAAATACTCTTATTGTTGCCCGAAACAGAACTAAAAATAGACTCGTCGTTCTATTTCAACCTCATCGATTTACCCGTATGCATAGATTATGGGAATACTTTATACAAGTATTTCTTAATAGCCCAGTAGATCATCTCATTATAACTGATATTTACCCTGCAAGTGAAGAGCCCATTGAAAACATAACCAGTCAACAATTTGTAAATAAACTTTTAGAATATAACCCCCCTTTTAGCACCACCTACATACCCCACACAAATGATTTTATGGCAATAAAACAAGAAATTGTGACAGTAACCCACGAAAATGACCTTTTGTTACTGCTCGGTGCAGGAAAAATTAATAAACTTATTCCTTTTTTATTGGATAATATAGCAGAACAGTAAAATCTTTTTTTCCAAAATTTTTCTTCAAAATATTGCTTTTTTGTTAATTCAATTTGTAAAATTAATATAACATAGGTAAAAAATATTTCTTAAGGAAAAATATGATGAATAAGTATATTATCCGATATATTACAGGTTTGTTATTAATAAGCTCATTCTATAACAATTCAGATTCAGCAATAACCAGTTTGCAACCAAAATCAATAAAACTAGCAAGACGAGGCGGGGGTGGTGGTGGTTTTCGTGCTGGTGGGGGTAGTCGTATGAACCGCGGCGGGTTTGATCGTGGTGGTTCTCGCCGAGGAAACTTCAGACAACAACAATGGCATCGTCAACCCAATAGATGGCAACAACATCGTCGCCGCTGGAGTAATGGTTATTACGGAAATGTTTATGTTGATGGTGGTTATTGGCCAAATTACTGGCCTGCTGCTACTACTGCTGCTGTTATTGGTACAACTGCTGCAGCAGCCGCTGCCTCTCAAGATCAAAACCAGCAAGACTCTGATGACCTTCGACAAGAAATTAGAAATTTACAATCAGAAATTGATGAACTAAGAGAGAGCAGAGACGATAACAATTATTAATTATAAGAACAAAAAAGGAAAAATAATGAAAAAGAAAATGAAAAAATTATTACCAATAATACTTATTGGTAGTTTAGGTTCCATTTTACAGGCTGATGACGGTGATGCTGCTGGCATTCTCGGGCCAACCTTAGCTGGTACAGCTATTGGTGGCATTGCTGGCGGAGGAAAAGGAGCTGGTATCGGTGCTGCTACCGGACTTGGCATTGGTTTACTTACAACTTCTGCACGAAGAAATCGTAATCGACGCCGTTCTGATGATTATGACTACAGTACAGAAAGAAGAGCAGATGACCGGACAAGGGCACGCCAAAGAAGAGAAATTAAAAGACTAGAAAAAGAAAAAGCAGATCTCCAAAAAGAATTAAAAAAACAATCCAAAAATAGACGCGGAAGATAAAAAATCCATTCCTACCCCATTTTATTAAAAGAACGAGAAATATTCTCGTTCTTTTAATAAAATCAGCATAATAAGTTTTTATTTATCAAAAGGATGCAAAATGAAAAAAATATTCATTCTTTTATTCCTTGCTAGCAACTGGTTCACATCATTATGGTCAAATAACACATTAATTTCAGGCACGTTACGCCGCTATGGCATTAATAGCAATATTATGAAAACGCGAGAATTTAAAAAACCACGACGATTTAGCAAAACAAGAATAAAACAAAAAAATATAAAACAAAAAAATGTTAATGTTATTTGAGAAAAACCAAATAGCTGCTTAAAAATAAAAATTTTAAACAAACAATTTAAC
>JBAVPH010000081.1:0-1964 GCA_049692855.1 Candidatus Babeliales bacterium
TGTTCACTCAGATGATGCCCATTCATCCCCAGGCTTATAAAGCCCTGGGGTTTTCTGGTCATTTTAATAAAGTAGATACATTGCTCTCATTATAAAATAATGCTACGATTAATTTACTTTAAAAAAATTTTTGTAATTTGAATAAAAGACTTACAATATGCTATTTTATTGAAAAAGAATAAATTTATAATCGCATCCTTCGATACACTGTACTACGCACAGCACTCAGGACGAACGGGAAAAAAATAATACAGCCAAGAACAAATGGGAAAAACAGCACCTACATACTTCAAAAACTTGAGCGAAGATGAAGAAAAAGAATAGAGCGATTTTGGAGGAAACAAAGTATGTCAAAATTAATTCAAATGCGACAACGCATTAAAGCAATAGAGACAATTAAAAAAATTACGCATGCAATGCGACTTATTTCTATGTCACTGCATTCCCGATTAAAACATAAACAAAGCGCCCTTTCAGAATATCGTGACACAATCAGTCTTCTTCTTGCAAAAGTTCAGCGGACTGTCCCTGACTGGCAACACCCTATCATGCATCCCAATCTTGCTACCAAAGAAAATCCACTTATTATTGTTATTGGTTCACAAAAAGGTTTATGTGGTAGTTTCAATACAATGCTCTTTCAACTACTTTCACATGAGATGCAACAATATAAAACAACACCTGCATTTATTGCTGTTGGGAAAAAAGCAGTTGATTTTATTCAAGATCATTATTCAGAACAGTTAATTTTTCGCTTTGAAGAATTTACGGCACGCAATTTTTTGTCAATTGCACAACAATTGATTGAGATTATTATGCAAGCATCTCCTTGTTATTCTTCAGTTGTTGTTTTTGGCAACACATTTAAAGGATTTTTTACACAAAAACCCATTTTTTCTTCTCTGATTCCCTTTAATCAGAAATCAATACCAACAAGCAAACCCCCACGCGAAGGATATATTTGGGATCAATCTTCAACAATAGTACTTAATTTTATTGTTCAGCAGTATATAACTGCGCAATTTCAGCATATACTTTTTGAATCTCTTTTATCAGAACATGCAGCCCGTTTTATTTCGATGGATAGTTCTACACGCAATGCGAATAAATTACTAGAAACAACAAAATTAGAATATAACAAATTGAGACAAGCAAAAATCACTAAAGAATTAACTGAATTAATCGGAAGTTTTTAATCATTAAACTCCCGTTTCTTCTAATAAGGAATTTGACCCTTGTGATAAAATAGGGTGATCTTGCGCATAAAGTGTAACTTTCATGCGAGCACCAAGTAGAATCAATTTTTTTTCTAATGCATCATACCCGCGCCGCCAATGTTGGATACCTGTCATAACTGTTTTTCCTGTTGCAGCCAATCCAGCAATAACTAATGCACAAGAAGCACGAATATCAGATGCAATTACTACTGCACCATATAATTCTTCAACACCAGTTATTATCGCTTGTGTATGATTAACTTGAATTTGTGCCCCCATTTTTTGCAATTCGCGAACATGTAAAAGGCGATTTTCATATACTGTCTCTTCGATAACACTGGTACCTGACGCTAAACATTGTAAAACCATCATAGGTGCTTGCAAATCAGTTGGAAAATTTGGATATGGCCCCGTTTTAAATGAGACGGCACATGGATATTTTGTTGCTTTTAGTCGAATACCACGCATTGTTGAATCAACAATAATTTTGTGCCCCATTTCTTCAAGTTTTAATAATAAAACATCAAGTGTATCTGCCGGCGCTTGCGGTAAATAAATTTCGCCACCAGTGGCAGCAGTTGCTAATAATAATGAACCTGCTTCTAAGCGATCCATCATAATAGCATGATCAATAGGCATTAGATTATCAACGCCTTCAATAACAATTGTTCCCGGCAATTTTATTTCGATTTGTGCGCCCATTTTTTTTAATACTGTAATAAAATCGAGCACTTCTGGCTCTAGTGC
>JBAVPH010000082.1:0-4359 GCA_049692855.1 Candidatus Babeliales bacterium
GCACATAACTTTATTATGCTCAACCAGTTTCCTTACAATGCCGGTCATTTATTAATTATGCCACTTGAACATAAACCTGCGTTACATGACATAAGTAAAAAAGCACGCAATGAATTAATTGAACTAACAAACAAGAGTATTGAAATTTTGAAAAATATTTTAAAAGCAGAAGGCATCAACGTTGGCTTGAATTTTGGCAAAGCTGCTGGTGCTGGTATCCCTTCTCATCTTCATTTACATGTCTTACCACGCTGGGCAGGAGATACCAATTTTTTACCTACCCTGAGCGATACTAAACAAATTCCTTTTGATTTACATGATATTTATAAACAACTTAAACCTTCTTTTGATACTATTAAACAAGATGAATTTTTATAATAAATATATCTATAACTAAAAAATTAATTTTATTTAATTCATGAAATTATATTTACAATTCTAAAAACAGATTGATAAGGTTTAGTAAACATAGTATAGTAATGTCACTAAACATAATTCAAATTATCAAATGCTCACACAGTAGAGTATATCGAGAAATATTGTAAACTTCTTTTTGATTTCACAATCACTTTATATAATATAGCTTAGTTTTTTTGTTAATTTAGACAGCAAGCTTATTAAAAAAAATATTTTTAATAAATATTTTTTATGAAGTTTCTTGTAATATTTTCAAATCAATGTACTTTAATTTAATCTTAAAGATATAACCATTTTCAATTGAAAGAAATTTAATATGTCAAACAAAAGCATTTTTTTACTTTTTGTATTTATAGGATTTAATACATCTTGCATGGAACAAAAGATAATAAAGATAGATGAAACAGAAAATGACATTGCCCATGATATAGAAAACATGCATAGAATACTCACTAAACATCCACGTTATACAGGTAGGGCAACTCAAAAAGACTTAGAAGATTTTAATGATTCTTATCACACACAACGCATCGATTTTTTAATAAGAAAATATGCCGCTCATTATGCTGGTAGTACATTTACAGAAGAATGGTACTACACAGAAGAACCAGAAAAAATCTTGAATGATTGTATAGAAATCATAAAAATACGCACTTTGGGTAAAAAAGATCCAAAGTTGCATGCTTTTATTAACAATTGTGTAGATCAATTTCTTGATCTACAAATTTCTTATCTTCACAAAAACTATAGTAGTGATCACCTTAGGAGATGTTTTGAAAATACTGCAGGTTAAACTATTTTTTAGATTAATTTAAAACTATATTAAATTCTTCATAAGAAGGGATTTTGTATGATGGTAAATAAATTTTTTTTATTTTTTAGCATACTTATAACATCATTTCTGTATTGCAGTGAACAATACGAAATAACAGATCAGAGACTTTTCAAACTTCTAGAATTGCAAAGCAAACTATCATTGGCTAAGGTTGCCATATCTTGCGAAGCAAGTCCAAGAGTAACTTCAGAAGAAGATGTGCAATTGTATAACAAATACTTAGATAAAGCAGACCAAATTCAACCTGATTATATTAAACAAATGGATGATTATGATCGAAGAAAAAAGATAGCCAAACAACTTTACATTCCATTTAATGAGAAGTGGCGTTTTAAATATAAAGAAGAAGAAATTTTAGCAGACAAAAAAGCAACTGAAAAGGCACTACAATTGTTATCTAGAAAAAAGAATCAATAAGTCTTCAATATGCTGAATTTCACCTTAAAATCAATTTAAAAAATTTGAATGGATCAAATTGATTCATCTTTAAAAGCAGGCTATTCTATATTATAATTCATCTTTTTTTCTAATCTAAGGATAGCGATGAAATCAACAGAAATTCGCCAGCTCTTTTTTGATTTTTTTATTAATCATGGACATGAAGAAGTTGCCAGTTCTTCATTAATCCCGGCTCAAGATCCGACATTATTATTTGCCAATGCCGGCATGAATCAATTTAAAGATATATTTTTGGGCAAAGAAAAACGTCACTACTCACGCGCCGTTTCCATTCAAAAATGTGTCCGCGCTGGCGGTAAACATAACGATTTAGATAATGTTGGTTTTACACAACGCCATCTTACTTTTTTTGAAATGATGGGTAATTTTTCCTTTGGTGATTATTTTAAAAAAGAAGCAATTATTTATGCATGGGAATTTTTAACAAAAAAGATGAACCTCCCTGCAGAACAATTATATGCTGCAGTATATGAAGAAGATGATGAATCATTCAATATCTGGCACACCATTATTGGTCTACCAAAAGAAAAAATCTACCGGCTCGGGGCAGAACATAATTTTTGGCAGATGGCTGATCTTGGACCCTGCGGTCCTTGCACAGAAATTTTTATTGATCGTGGCTCTGCATTTAAATGCCCGGGAGAAATTACGGGCAGCGAAGATATTAAATCCAGTTGTGGCCCTGCTTGTGACTGCGATCGTTTTTTAGAAATTTGGAATTTAGTCTTCATGCAGTATGATCGTCAAGCAGATGGCTCATTAAAACCACTCGCCCAAACGGGAGTCGATACCGGCATGGGTCTTGAACGCTTGTGCGCAATTACACAAAATAAAAATTCAGTTTTTGAAACTGATTTATTTCACGGCATTATAAAAAAAATAGAAGAATTATCTGGAAAATTGTATGTGCAACAACCACCCCCGTTAAAAGCAGCATGTAATGTTTTGGCTGACCATATTCGCTCAGCAACTTTTATTATTGCTGATGGTTGTGCCCCATCAAATGAAGGGCGTGGCTATGTTTTACGCAAAATTATTCGGCGCGCTGCATTATTTGCACAAAAATTAACAGACAAAAATATATTCCCATCTCTATCCCAGGTCGTAGTAAAAGAAATGGGAACCATTTACCCAGAATTAACAGTAAATGAACAACTTATTTTTGATATATTAACCAGCGAAATTAAAAAATTTTCTGTAAATTTAGAACGTGGCAATATTATTTTAGAAAAATATTTTCAAAAAGGTGAGCAACAAAAATTAATTACTGCTCAACAGGCATTTAAATTATATGATACCTATGGTTTTCCGATAGAACTTGTCATTGCAGCAGCAAAAGAACGAGGATATAAAGTTAATATAAAAGGATTTGAGGAAGAAATGAAAAAACAACGTGCCCAATCAGGACAAAAATATACTGATCCACTCGATCACCTTGATCTTGATGCAGTAATTTCGACTGAATTTACTGGTTATCAAGAGCTAGAGACAGAAACAGAAATTATCGCATTAATTCATGATAACAAACTAGTATCAACTGTATCAAAAGGAGAACCTTGTTGGGTTATCACAAAAAAATCTCCTTTTTTTATTGTCGGCGGTGGGCAAGTGCCGGATGAAGGGTGGTTAGTTATTAATAAATTCAAAATTCCACATACCGGTGTACGCTTTATTAATAGCGCTATTGCCACACATATTATTGCACCCATGGATTTACAAATTGACGATAAATTAACAGCCATTGTTAATGAACAATTACGTATTAATGCAATGAAAAATCATACGGCGACTCATCTTTTACAAGCCGCATTAATGCAATTATTTGGCAAACAAATAAAACAATCAGGCTCCTTCGTGCATCCTGATTATTTACGATTTGATTTCACGTATCACAAAAACTTAACTAAAGATGATATTGCAAAAATTGAAAACTTAGTAAATGCAAAAATCCGTGAAAATATTCCAGTTACTATTGAATATACCGATCTTAATGATGCACTAAGTCGTGGGGTAATTGCTTTTTTTGGCGATAAATATAAGCCAGAAAAAGTTCGTATCGTTGGCATCAATAATTTTTCTGCAGAATTATGTGGTGGTACGCATGTTGTTGCAACTGGCGATATTGGTACCTTTAAAATTACTGATGTCACCTCACCATCTGCTGGGCATCGCCGTATTGTCGCCGTTACTGGACAAAAAGCTATAGAATTATTTCAAAATACATTTGACACGGTCAAGCAACTCAGTCATGAATTTAAAACAAAATCTAATGAAATTATTGAACAGGTCCTTAAACAAAAAGAAGAAATAAAACAATTACAAACAACAACTAAAAAACTCAAACAACAACTATGGCAAACAAAACTGCCACAGTGGGAAAAGGAGATTGAGATGCTTAACAACATCCCCTTTTTATTTCTTGAATTTGAGCAAGCAACAAGCGAAGAATTACGAGATATTGCACATGCATTGACACAAAAAAAACCGGGCTTTTATTTTTTAATAAGCAAAACTAACACCAATCGCTTATTATTTTACAGCATCATTGGAGAAAAATTTACCTCAATAATTAACATAAAAAATTTTGGACAATGGTTAAAAGAGACATTTAATTTACGTGGTGGTAGCAGGGATAATGCACTACAAGG
>JBAVPH010000083.1:0-1513 GCA_049692855.1 Candidatus Babeliales bacterium
CATTACCTGTGATAAATCATAACCAATGTCTAAGAAGTGATCGATGAATGCTTTATTTTGTTCAGGATCAAGTACTTCAAGTAATGCAGCAGCTGGATCACCATGAATATCACGGGACATTTTATCAATTTCATCTAATAAGATAACTGGATTTATTGTTTCTGCTTTTTTCATTGCCTGAATAATTTTTCCAGGTAATGCGCCAATATAAGTCCGACGGTGACCACGAATTTCTGCTTCATCACGGATACCACCTAAAGAAATACGGACAAATTCTCGTCCGACACTTTCAGAAATAGATTTAGCAAGGGAAGTTTTACCAACACCTGGAGGTCCAACAAGGCAGATAATAGGGGATCGTTGTAATTGCTGTGAAAATTTTTTTGCTGCTAAAAATTCAATAATGCGTTCTTTTGCTTTTTTAAGTCCTTCGTGGTTTCTTTCAAGTATTTTACTTGCTTGAATGAGCCCAATAGTATCTTTGCTTTTTTCATGCCATGGTAATGATATTATCCAATCAATATAATGTCTACTTACTGCTGCTTCAGATGAGAGTGGTGGCATTTGTTCGAGACGGCGAAGTTCTTTTTCTACCTTTTCAAGTGCTTCTTGAGGGAGGCTAATAGTTTTAATTTTTTCACGAATTTGCTCAAGTTCTTCAAGTTGGTCTTCTCTGCCAAGTTCTTTTTGTATAGCCTTCATTTTTTCGGTTAGATAATATTCTGTTTGGGTTTTTTCAACTTGTGTTTGTATTCTGCCATGTATTCTTTGTTCAGCTTGTAAAATTTCTATTTCTTTTTTTAAGAAGCTGCAAAGTTTCAGCATACGCTTTTGAAGATCAGGTAATTCTAAAATAGCTTGTCGATCTTCAAGAGAAAGATTATTTACATGTACTGCAATAGTATCGGCAACATAATCTATATCTTGTGTTGATTTAATTGCAGTAATTAAATCCGCCGGCGCTTTTTCATTAAATTTTGCATAGGTAGTATAAAATGTACGCAATTCCCGCCAGGTTGCTTCAAGTTCTACCGAATGTTCTAAGCTAGTAGTTGGTAAATCTTGATAGATAACACCAATAAATTCGTCATTTTCATCAAATTTTTTGATTTTTGCTCGACATACTCCTTCAGCAAGCACTTTAATTGCTCCATTAGGCATACGGATTACTTGTAAAATAATTGAGCGGGTACCGTAAATAAAGACATCATCTTTTGTTGGATTTTCAATATTAGAATCTTTTTGAGCAGTAATAAAAAGAAGTCGATTATGTTTTAAGGCATATTCAACTGCTTTAATAGAAATTTGTCTTCCAACAATAATAGGGATAATGCTTTTAGGGAGCATTGACACACTTTTAAGCGGCAAGAGGGGTAAAAAATTATCCTGCTCTTGTGTCTCTTTTTTTGGTTTAGTTTCTTCAATCATGTTACAATCCCAATTTATAATTTTTTCTAATAGAAATTAATCAAAAATATTAAATAAAGTAAAAAATTTGTATTACAATATTTAA
>JBAVPH010000084.1:0-9169 GCA_049692855.1 Candidatus Babeliales bacterium
TTAGCTCTCCAACAAAAAAATAGACTGTTTTTTTTGTTTTTTGTTTTTCTCTATTACAAAAAATATAAGATATAGATTCTTCAAATGTTGATTTTAATATCGCTTCTAGCCCAGTTTCTTCCAATAATTCGCGATGCGCAGTTTGTTGTTTTGTTTCTCCTGGATCAATTTTGCCTTTTGGAAAATCCCAATGGCTATCGTAATAATGTAAAAGAAGATACTCAATATTATTATTTTCTTTCAAAAACAATACAATTCCTGCTGAATACTCTTGTTTCACTTAATATTCCTTTAATCTAAAAAAAATAATTTCACATTAAAATATGAACGTAAATACCATAATAATATAAATAGCAGTAGTGATAATGGCCCTACCCATAACCAAAACCCAAGTTTATATAAAAAAAATATCGCTATTGATGAAGAGAAATAAGTGGTTATAAACCATTCGATAATATAATAAAAAGCAATGAAAGGAACAAAAAGAGAAACAAGTTGTATACTATAACGGAAAGTAAAGAGTATAAATGGTTTAATATAAAGGCGAATATTATATTTACTCCATAAAAAATAGGCAAATAAAAATGCTTGAACCATGCTTGATATAGAAGTTGCCAAAGCAAGTCCAGATGCCTGTAACCAATTGAGAAATAATGAATCAAGTAATACATTAACAATTGTTGCGCCTGCAGCAATAAGAGCAGGAACCCAAGTAATATGCATAGCATAATAAAGATTTAATAAAATCTTATTTAACGAAAAAAAGAAAAGGCCAATAAGAAACATGCGTAAAATATGGGCTGCTTGTTGTACTTGAGAGAGAGTAAATTTCGGAGAAAGAAAGATAGTATAGAAAATTTTTTCAGAAAAAAAAGTCATTAAAAATATAATTGGTAGTATTACCCAAAGAACAAATTTTGCTGATTCAAATAAATAGAAATTCAGTCGTTTAGGGGCATAAAGCCTGAGCCGAGAAAAGTGCGGAAGTAAAATTGTTGAAAATGCAACAGCAAAAACACCTAGTGGGATGCCAACAAAGCGATTTGCATAATAAACCAGAGAAATTGATCCTTTCGGAAGATAGGAAGCAAAGCTTGTATCAATAAAAAGACTAAGTTCCATAATACTAATACTTGGTAAACATAAAAAAAATTTAATTAATATAGAGCGTAGTTGCTTAAAATTTTCTTTTGTTATGGCACCAAAACCGAATTGAAGTTTAATATAGGCAATCACATGAATAACAAATTGCAATAATCCACCAAATAAAATAAACCAACAAAGATAAGTAATAGGTAAATGAAGGCTTAGGCAAATAGTAAGACCGCTAATAAATGAGATATTTAATAATACAGGAGAAATAGCGGGCACAAAAAAATGGCCTACTGCTTGTAAGGCACCTGCTAATAAAGCGCTGCTTGAAAGAAAAAAAATTACCGGCATAACAATTTTTAAAATTGGTGCAGCATTATTTATTTGTTCTATTGAAAAACCTGGTGCAATAAAACGAATTACAGCATTAGATTTTAGCATAACAATAACACATAGTATAAGTACTATTCCTTCAAAAATGATAAAGCCGAGCGAAATAAGCCCTTTTACTTGCTCTCGTCCCTGCAATTGCATTGTATTTGTTAGCGTAGGAACAAAAGCGGCGGATAGTGCTCCTTCAGCAAAAAATTTACGAAGAGAATTTGGGACTTTGTATGCAGTTAAAAATGCATCGGATAAAGCACTTGCCCCAAGGTATTTCACCATTAATATTTCGCGCATTATCCCTAAAATTCGACTAAGAAAAGTAAATCCACCAACCTCCATGGTTTTTTTTACAATTGTTTTTCTACTGAACATGTAATATAATCCGCAAGAAATGAAATTATTATTTAACTTTAATTGTAACAGAATATTTTTTCAAAGAAATTAATTATTCTTTTTTAACTAGTTTCCCTTCTTTTAATTGGTAAGTTACTTCCATTGTTTGGATAACATAATCATCATGACTAGATATAATAATGCCCATCCCCCATTCTTGTTGACAGGATAGTAGAAGATTAATTATTTCTTTTCCTGTGACAATATCAAGACTTCCAGTTGGTTCATCCGCTAGTAAAAAAGTGGGCTGGTTAAATAAAGCACGGGCCAAAGCAGCTCGTTGTTGTTGTCCACCAGAAAGTGAGGCTGGTTTATAATGAGCCTTCTCGACAATGCCAACTTTTTCTAAAAGTAATAATGCTCTTTTTTTACAATTATTCCAATTTTTTTGAGCGATTAATCCAGGAATTATAATATTTTCTATTACAGAAAGCTCATTGATAAGATATGGGCATTGAAATAATAAGCCAATTGATTGATTTAAAAAATTGTTTTGTTGATCAGGGGAAAAGTCACTAAGTGGTTGGTTATTAAATAATGCCAAACCAGAACTTGGCTTATCTAAACCAGCGATAATATGCATGAGTGTTGATTTCCCCGCACCAGAAACACCCATTACAGCATAAGTTTTTCCTTGTGCAAATGATACACTAATATCATTCAATACTTTAATAAAAGAACTTCCTTGCTGGAAATATTTTGTTATTTTTTGCAATGTTAGTATTGCATGAGTCATATAACCCTTAATTTGTTTATTTTCTTTTTCAAGTAAAAACAAACAACTGTATTTTTTTATTTGATTATCTTTATTAAGATTAACTGCCTTTGAAAAAAGAACTTTAGTCTTATCTATTTAGAATTATTGTATTCTTTCTTTTTACTCCCGTAAACTAATAATAAAGGGTACCGCGCAAAGTTTGGCTATTTGCCGCAATGTTTTAATTAGGGGGATAGAATGAAGACACTTTTAAATCAAAGCAATAAAGGGACAATATCAGAAATATTTTCAGTAATTCCGACAATGGATGTTGTCATATTTCCACGGATAATTGTTCCACTTTTGGTCCTTGATGAAAAAATAATTAAAGGGGTTAATCAATCAATTGAATCATCAAAAATGGTGCTTCTTCTTGCTGCAAAGAATCAAGTAGATGATCAAGGAGGAATTGGTACGGGTGATTTGCATCAAATAGGAACGATTGCTTCTATAATGAGAATAATTAAAATCCCTGAAGGGGGTATAAAAATTTTAGTGCAAGGCGTACAAAAAGCGCGGGTACTTGAAATTTTGACACAAGATGAAATGCTCCAAGCAAGTGTAGAAAAAATTGAACAAGAATTAAATGATCAAGAAGAATTGTCAGCGATTGTTTCTAAAATTAAAGCACTTGCAGAGCAAATGGCAGCATCAGGTAACACATTTAGTCCTGATTTTCATATTATTCTTTCAAAAATGCAAGATCCTGAAAGAATTGCAGATTTTATTTTATCTCATCTTAATTTAACTATTGAACAAGCACAGCAATTATTAGAAACAGCAAGCCAAAAAGAATTTTTGGATGGTGTTTATTATTATCTGACTAAAGAAGTAGAAACTGCAGAAATTAAGGAAAAAATTATAAGCGATGCTCGTGAGTCAATGAATCAATCACAAAAAGAATTTTATTTAAGAGAGCAGTTGAAAGCGATTAAACAACAACTAGGAGAAGATGATTTAGAAGAGATTGAGGTAATGAGGAAAAAGCTGGAAACACTTACTATTCCAGCAGAAAATAAAAAAGAAATTGAACGTCAAATCAATCGTCTTGAACATACTGCCCCAGATTCACTTGAAGCAACAGTTACACGAAATTACCTTGAATGGATTTTTGTGTTACCGTGGGGGATTACAACTGAAGATAATCTTGATATAGCGCATGCACAAAAAGTACTAGATGAAGATCATTATGGGCTTGCCTCAATTAAAGATAGAATTTTAGATTTTATTTCGATCAGAAATCTTAAGAAAGACGGTCATTCTCCTATTCTTTGTTTTGTTGGACCACCAGGTACCGGTAAAACATCATTAGGTAAATCAATTGCGCGGAGTTTGGGAAGAAAATATGGGCGTATTTCACTTGGCGGTGTTCGTGACGAGGCAGAAATTCGTGGACATCGAAGAACGTATGTGGGGGCGATGCCTGGAAGATTTGTACAGATTATAAAAAAAACAGGTTCTTCTAATCCTCTTATTGTAATTGATGAATTGGATAAGATTGGTGCTGATTTTAGAGGAGATCCTTCAGCAGCAATGCTTGAGGTACTTGATCCACAACAAAATAAAACATTTTATGATAATTATCTTGGTATGCCATTTGATTTGTCAAATGTGATGTTCATAGCAACTGCTAATAACATAGACGCTGTTTCAGAACCATTGCGTGATCGTATGGAAATTATTGAATTATCTGGTTATACACGTGAAGAAAAAATAAAAATTGGCCAGCAATATCTTGTAAAAAAAGCGATTATTGATTCCGGTCTTGAAAATCGTGATATGCAGATAAATGATGCTGTTTTGCAAGAATTAGTTGCAAATTATACACGAGAATCGGGAGTCCGACAGTTAGAGCGTATTATTCGAACATTGTGTTCAAAAGCAGCGCGTATTTTAGTGGAAAAAAACAAACTTATTTCTTTTACTCCAGAAAATGTTGAGTCGTATCTTGGCCCACGAAAGTTTATGGAAGAGGAATCAAATAAAGAAGATCAAATTGGCATATCAAATGGATTAGCATGGACAATTTATGGTGGTGAAATGATCAAAATAGAAGCGGTATTAATGGCAGGAAGTGGAAAATTGCTTCTTACGGGTCAACTTGGTGAGGTAATGAAAGAATCAGCACAAGCTGCATTAAGTTATGCACGGGCGCATGCAGAGGAATTTGGTATTGATAAAAAAATATTTGCGAAGCATGATTTACACATACATATTCCTGCAGGAGCGATACCAAAAGATGGTCCATCTGCTGGTATTACCATGCTAATTGCTATTCTTTCAGCGCTTACTGGTCGTGCAGTAAATGCACAATATGCAATGACGGGTGAGTTAAATTTAAGTGGTGAAGTAATGCCAATAGGTGGAGTTAAAGAAAAAATTTTAGCAGCAAAGCGTAATAATGTTGCGCATGTTATTATACCCAATAAAAATAAACATCATTTAGCTGAAATGAATGATATTACCACGGGTATTAATATTATTTTAGTAAGTCATGCAAATGAGGTTCTTGAACGAGTTTTACTCCCAAAAAATAAAAAGAATATTAAGCAGCGATAAAAAATGAAAAAAGTATTGACTGTTGGTGGTGCAATGCGGGATATTTTTATACAATATAAACATATTGATACCCTGCATTTGCATACTAAAGAAGCTGATCATGCTTATGTCATTATGCAAGAGGGAAGAAAAATTGAAGTAAAACATCTTGCTTACTATGTAGGAGGGGGTGCAGCAAATAGTGCTGTATCGTTTGCTCGCCTTGGCTTTGATGTTACTAGTTTTTTTAAACTTGGTATGGATCAGGAAGCTAAATTTATTCTTTCTACATTAAGGAAAGAAAAGGTAGGGACAGAAAATGTTGTTTACTCAAAAAAAGAATCAACAGGTACCTCATTTATTATCCCAAATAAGTCAGGGAATCGAACAGTATTAGTATATCGTGGCGCAAATATTATGTTGACAAAAAAAGAATTACCACAACAAGCTATTAGTGTTTGTGACCAGTTATATATCACCTCATTAAGTGGTCTAGCAGCCCGATTATTGCTTCCTATAACGGTGCTTGCAAAAAAATACAATAAATCGGTTGCAACTAATCCTGGGACAAGCCAATTGATGGGTGAGGCTTCATTGTTAAAACAAGCATTGCCTAATATTGATATCCTTATTCTCAATAGCTTTGAAGCACAACTTCTTATGGCTTCAATTATTACTATTCCATTGTCAGAAAATGTATTTTCATTGAAAAAAAAAGGAGCAAAAAAATTACCGCAACTATTACGTGAACCGATGGGTTCACCTACTATTTGTTTTACTTTGCCGCAATTTTTTCGTGAGATGCAAAAACAAGGCCCTCGCATTATTGTTGTTACCAATGGGAGCGAGGGAGTATATGCAGCACAAAATGATACTATTTTTTTTCATCCGTCCTTGCTCGTTCGAGTAGTGAGTACTTTAGGAGCGGGGGATGCGTTTGGTTCTTGTTTTGTTGCACAATTAATGCAAGATAAACCAATTGAATATGCAATACGTGCAGGTATAGTTAATAGTGCATCAGTTATTCAAGATTTAGATACGCAGACAAGTTTATGCAACGCCTCATCATTGCAAAGGAAATTAAAGGGACTCGATTCTTCTTTGTTACAAACATTTTCACTATCCTAACCTATTATTCATTAGATTATTTCGTTGTTGAATTGTCTTGTTTTGTATCTTTGCGCAAAAATGTAGGAATATCTAGGTCAGTTGGGTCGATAATAATATTACTTTTTTTATTCTCCTTATTTATTTCAATATTATCATTGGTTAACAATTGCATATCGTTTTGTGTTTCGTTTGTAGTTATTTTTTGTGTAGTGAAAATTTTATCTGATTTTTCAGTAAATTTGGGTTGCTCTATTTTTTTATTTTCTGATTCCTGGCAAAAACGATCAAGCATTGTTGCACGAACTTGTAATGTTTTTTCAAGTGGGCAAAAAGCGCCAGTTTCTGTTTGTTTTTCAAAACCAGTTGCAATGATAGTGATAATAACTTCATCATTTAAATCTTCGTCGATTACTGAACCAATAATAATATTTGCGTCTTCATGTGCTTGTTCATAAACAACAGAAGCAGCTTCACTAATTTCGTGCAACCCAAGATTATTGCCACCAGTTATATTTAATAATACGCCACGTGCACCAATAATATTCATGTTTTCAAGAAGTGGGGATGATATTGCTTGTTGCGCTGCATCTTTTGCTCGTGTCTGCCCGGATGCTTTTCCTGTTCCCATTACAGCGAGTCCAGTATCTTTCATAATGACTCGAACATCGGCATAATCAACATTAATATGGCCAGGTTTGGCAATAATATTAGAAATTCCTCGAACAGACTGACTTAATACATCATTAATAAGCGCAAATGCTTCAACCATTGAAATATTTTGTTCAGTGACTTCAAGTAATTTTTGATTAGGCATAATAATGAGGGTATCAACTATTTGTTTTAGATTTTCAATTGCTTTTTCTGCTACACGTTCCCTTCTCTTTCCTTCAAATAAGAAGGGCTTGGTAATAATTGCGACAGATAAAATCCCTTTTTCTCGTAATGATTGTGCAATAATTGGAAGTGCCCCTGAACCAGTGCCGCCACCCATGCCGCCAGCTAGAAAAACAATGTCTGCATCTCCAATTGCTTCCATTACTTTGTCAATATCTTCTTCAGCAGCACGTTTTCCAATTTCTGGATTTGCGCCGGTTCCTAATCCTTTTGTTGATTTAATGCCAATTTGAACTTTGTAGGATGCTTTGGAAAGTGCGAGTGCTTGGGCATCGGTATTAACGACAATGCATTCAATTCCTTGAGAGCCAGTTGCAATAATACTATTTACTGTATTGCCTCCCGCGCCTCCTACACCAATAACTTTTATTGAGGCAGTTACGTTTTTCTGTTCAAATGATTCTGCTAATTCAATCATTATTTCTCCTTATTTCATTAAAAAAAATCTGATACCCATGATTTCATTCGTTCAATTATTCGTTTTGAAAATGATGCTTGTGAAATAAATGGTGTTTTTTTCTGTCTTTTTTTAAGAGCATGTACGATTAATCCGTAGCCTGTTGCATAAATAGGGTTTCGTAATGTTTCTGGTAAATCAAAAAGTATTTGTGGTTTTCCAATACGAATCGGCATGTCAAATAGCTGTTCTGCCGATTCTTGCATGCCAACTAAAAGAGAACCACCCCCTGTAAGTACCATTCCAGTAGTAATGACCGGTATTAAATTATGTGTAATAATTTCTTCATGAACAAGCGATAGTAACTCTTGAGCGCGTGGTTGTAAAATACGGATAAGATCGGTGCGTTGTATAATTTGGCGATCACAACCTTGTACCATTTCAACTTCAATTAATTCATCTCTTTCAAATAGAGTTGGGTAGACAACTCCATATTTTTTTTTAATACGTTCTGCTTCATTGCGGGTAATACGCAATCCAATGGCAAGATCTTGTGTAAAGTGGTTTCCGGCTACTGGCAATACCATAGTATGTCGAATGCTTCCCTGTTGATAAATGGCTAAATCTGAAGTACCACCACCAATATCAAGAACGGCAACACCAAGATCACATTCATCATTACTGAGCACAGCATCTGCTGATGCTAATTGTTCTAATATAACGTCATTAATTTGTATACCTGCCTGCTCGCAACATTTAACTAAATTTTGGACTGAAGTAACAGCACCTAAGATAATGTGTGTCTGTACTTCTAAACGAATGCCATGCATACCGATGGGATCATGAACTTTTTCTTGTCCATCAATAATAAAATATTGTGGAAGCACGTGTAAAATTTGTAGCCCTTCTGGTATCGGAATTGCTTGGGCAGCAGCAAGAGCATACATAATATCGTTTTTTCTAATAATTCCTCGTTTGATTGGAACAACGCCATGTGAATTGCGTGATTGGATATGACCACCAGAAATGCCAATATAAGCAGATTCAATTGAAATATTTGCCATAATTTCTGCTTCTTTAATTGCATTTGTAATAGAATAAATTGTTTTGCTAATATCGACAACGACTCCTTTATGTAGACCATCAGATGGAGCTTTGCCAATACCCAAAATTTCTATTTGGTTATTGCTTAATATGCGTCCAATTAATACGCAAATTTTTGTTGTCCCTATATCAATTGAAGTAATAAAATCCATAATGCCCCCTATCCCCTATACACAACAATTTGATCTTTAAATCTAATATCAGCTACATAATTTTTTTTATTTTTAGTGAATTTTTCTTTTTGTAGCTTCTGCCTTATTTGGGTGCAATAATTGAATAATTTTTTATCTAGAAGCTGATTTTTGCTAAAGATAATAGAAAATTGTCTGTGTTTTTTATCATACAAGCATACTTGTGTGTCATTGATCCAAGAAAGAGTAAATTGTGCAAAAATTACTGGATCGATCCTATTTATTACAGTGAGGATTGATTCTATTATACTTGTTTCTAAAGATGGAAGGGAAATATGGGGCAATTGATCCGTTATGGGTGATAAA
>JBAVPH010000085.1:0-5768 GCA_049692855.1 Candidatus Babeliales bacterium
TTCCATGATATTCCTAAAATAAAATATTACCTATTAAAAAACTCCTGTATTTAACTCCTTATCAAAAATCAGCTATAATAAAAATATAAAAATTTAGCAAACTGATTTTCTTTACAAAGAACAGTAACTTAATTAGCTTAAATAAATAAACTATATCAAAAGGATCACAAAAATGGCACAAACCACCATAGCAATGTCATCCGATCAAAAAAAAGAAAAAATTGGTTATGTTCTACGTATTTTTGGCACTATTATAGATGTACAATTCCCACGCGATGCTACTCCCAATATTTTTAATGAACTACAAATATTATTTTCTAAAGAAAAAGATGATTCACAAAAAAAAGCAAGTATTGAAGTAGAACAACAATTGGGTGATGGCATTGTTCGTTGTATTGCGCTTGAAAATATTTTTGAAATAAAGCGTAACCTTCCCGTTATTGATACAGGCTCTCCCCTTAAAGTACCTGTCGGTGATCAAGTTTTAGGTCGCGTTTTTAATCTTCTTGGTGATCCAATTGATGGGAAAGAACCCGTGAAAACCAAAGAGTCTATGTCCATTTTTCGCGACCCTCCTGCATTGATTGAGCAAAAAATAAAAGAAGAAATTCAAGAGACTGGTATAAAAGTTTTAGACGTTATTTGCCCCTATGCTAAAGGATCAAAAATTGGTCTTTTTGGTGGCGCAGGTGTTGGAAAAACTATCTTAGTACAAGAATTAATTCGTAATATCGCAACTGAACATGGTGGTGTTTCCGTTTTTACCGGTATTGGTGAACGAACAAGAGAAGGGAATGAGCTCTGGCTTGAAATGGAGAGAACAGGCGTGTTAAAAAAAACTGCATTAATTTTTGGCCAAATGGGAGAAATGCCAGGGGCTCGATTACGCGTTGGCCTAGCCGGATTAACTATGGCAGAATATTTTCGTGATAAAGAAAAAAAAGATGTTCTTTTGTTTATCGACAATATTTTTCGTTTTGTGCAAGCAGGTTCAGAAGTTTCTGCATTATTGGGTCGTATGCCATCAGCCGTTGGCTATCAACCAACATTAGCAACGGAAATGGGCGCATTTCAAGAACGTATCACAAGCACTATTAATGGTTCCATAACTTCAGTACAAGCAGTCTATGTTCCTGCTGACGATATTACTGATCCTGCTCCTGCAACAACTTTTTTACATTTGGATGCAGCTACCGTACTTTCACGTAAATTAGTAGAACTTGGTTTGTATCCAGCAGTAGATCCGCTTGTATCAAATTCAAAAGGACTGCAACCAAATATTGTTGGCGAAAAACATTATCGCGTCGCGCGTCAAATTCAAAGTATCTTACAGCGTTATCAAGAATTACAAGATGTTATTGCAATTTTAGGTATGGAAGAATTATCTGATGAAGATAAAAAAATTGTAAAACGAGCCAAACGAATACAAAAATTTTTAACACAGCCATTGTTTACCGCAGAATTTGCTGTCGGTATTCCTGGGCGCTATGTACCAAAAGATCAAGCAGTTGATGATTTTGCAAAAATAATCAAAGGCGAATATGATGATCTTCCTGAAGAAGCATTTTATATGGTAGGAACCCTACAAGAAGCAATAGAAAAAGCAAAAAAAATTAAAAAAGGGTGAATAGGCATGGAATTGCGAATAATCACGCCACAACACACCCAAAAATATATTGTTATCTGGATTGATCTTCATACACCTGAAGGAAATCTAGTCATTCAACCAAATCATGCGCCAATAATTTTATTATTATCGCCCGGAAAAGAAGTAACATTCTGTCTTAAGAATGGCAAGCAAGAATCAGTGATGGTTAAGCAAGGAATTATAGAAATTATGCGTACCCATGCAACACTTTTGATAAATACGATTACTTTAAATTAGCAATATGAAAAAATTACTTGGTCATGTTATTGCAGGCTCTTTAACCGATGGATTTATTATTCGGATTAACCCAGCTACAGACCTCGAAGATATAAAGACAGGAAAATTTGTCTCTATCATTGGAAAACAACATACATTTTTCTCTCTTATCACTGACCTCAAACTCGAAGTTACGCATCAAGATATTTTACTCTTTCCTCCTACTCCTCAAGAAAAATTATTACAATCATTTCTAAAGCAACGCGATATTTATGCAACTGCTACATTAAAACCAATGCTGATGCTCAAAAAAGATGCGATCCCATCCCCTGTTAAAACAATTCCCTCTCACTTTACTACCGTTTACGAGGCGACTAAAAAAGACGTTGCCTTAATTTTTGGCGATGAAAATGATGAACGTAAAAAATATTTCAATATTGGTTGCCCTTTAGACATGGACACGCCAGTCTGCATTGACCTTGAGCGTTTAACAGAACGGAGTAATGGCATTTTTGGCAAAACAGGAACAGGGAAAACATTTTTAACGCGATTAATTTTAGCTGGCCTTATTAAAAATGAAAAAGCAGTAAATCTTATTTTTGATATGCATAGTGAATATGGCTTGCAAGCACGCAAAGAATCAACACAATCATTCGTCAAAGGGCTCAAAACATTATTTTCTGATCGAGTAGTGATTTTTTCTCTTGATCCAGAATCAACACGTCGACGTGGTGGTAATCCTGATGTTGCTATTACTTTAAGTTATCAATCAATTCAAGTTGAAGATATTTTATCACTTCAAGATGAATTAAATTTACATGCAACTGCCGTTGAGGCTGCTTATTTAATTGCAGCACAATATAAAAATGATTGGCTGCATGTTTTACTAAATCAAGGAGATAATTTAAAAGAATTTTCGCAATCAATTGGTGCCCATCCTGAATCTATTGCTGCATTATATCGCAAACTTAAGCGAATTGAACGATTACCATTTTTTAAACCAATCCAGCCGGGGGCCTATAAAGATAATTCTGTTATCGATCAAATGCTTGAGTATATTGATAAGGGCATTAACATTATTGTTGAATTTGGCAATTTTACTGCAACATTTGTTTATCTATTAATTGCAAATATGATAACACGCCGTATCCAAACACAATATGTTGCAAAAACAGAACAATTTTTAGGAACACAAAAAAAAATTGATGAACCAAAAAAATTAATGATTACTATTGAAGAAGCACACAAATTTTTAAATCCGCATGCAGCACGACAAACTATTTTTGGTATTATTGCACGTGAAATGCGTAAATATTATGTTTCACTTCTTGTTGTTGATCAACGACCATCCGGAATTGATCAAGAAATTATTTCACAAATTGGTACCAAAATTGTTGCGCAATTAAGTGATGAAAAAGACATCCAAGCAGTATTGACCGGTGTGAGTAATGCAACTAGTCTCCGTTCTATTTTAGCAGCACTTGATAGCAAAAAACAGGCACTCTTGCTTGGACATGCACTTACCATGCCAGTAGTAATTCAAACAAGAGAATATGATGAAACATTTTATCGTGCTATGGGTAATATAGTAACCACCAAACAAATTGATGAATTTATTGAAGAAATTTTTTAGATTTTTTTAGTTTCTGTAATATTACTTGCATTTATAGAGCTTGAAAAAATAATAGCAATGATTACCTTTATAGTAAGTTTCAACAATTACTAAAAAGGATCCTATGAAAAATTATAAAACTATATTATTAACCTCATTGTGTATTGTAGCACTCAATTATTCATCTATTTCACAAGCTTACGACAAATGGCCTCGGTTTATGAATTGGTTTTTTAATTCCTCCCCACAATCCCCTTATGAAAGCTACCTTGTTCAACTTCGAAATGATTTACAAGGCATCCCAACAAGAGATATAAATTCCATAATAGTACTTGCACGAAAAAAGCTTCTCCTGAAAAACCCTGAAAATGAATATCATATTAACCAACTTATGCGCGATGCGATTGTTGACCAAGTCAGAATTATTACTATTGATATGGCAAAAAATCACACAAATAACCAAGAAGAAATAGATGCTTCAGCACGATCCATGGTAAGCAATATAAAAGCACGACTCAATCGGGGAGAAAATCTAAATGGATTAGCATTAAAGCAATTTTTTGATCGTGATTCACTTAAGCATTTAGTGCTGCAAAATATAAAAAATTCTCATAATAGGCAAGCAGCTCACAGTAAGTCATCAACTTATTCTTCTCAATCATCCTATAAGCCACAAATACCAATACCAGCAACATCAATAATATATGATCTTTCGAATGATGATTTTTTACGTCAAATGAGGTATGACCTCAAAGGAGTTCCTGAATCAGATATTAATGCAATAATAGCAGCAACTCGACAAGAATTTTTACGTAAAAAACCAACAAATGATTATAATAAAAATAGCATTGCACGCGAAGCTATTACTAATCGCGTAAGAATGAATACCCGTATAATTGCAAATCAATTAACACATAACGCAACATTAGTAGACAATACAGTACACTCAATGAGTGGAAATGTTAAGGCACGACTAGCCCGGGGAGATAATTTAAATGGGCAAGCACTTCAACAATTTTTTGGCTCGAGTCTTGAACACATGATAAAACAAAATCTTAATCCACATAACCCTGGAAATGGAAATTCTCCAACATCGTTACCAAAAGAATATACTCCATCAGCACCAGATCAATCAGCACAAGAAATAATTAATGAAGATGATGAATGTTGTGTCACATTTAATGGGTGCACAGAAGAGTTCGGAGTCGAAAATATTCCATGCAAAGAGGGGCACAAGCATTCAGAAAAAATTTGTTCTTCTTGTAAACTGCAATTATCAAGTTGTCCAATATGCAGAGGAAATCTTAGAAAGTAAAATTTTTAATTTAGGGCTCTTCTTCATAAATCGCACCATTGCTAAAATACAACCCATTGTTTATTCTTAAAGTCAAGTATTTAAGGATAAAATGAATAATATATATCGTAGTATACTCATTGCGCTTTCTCTCATTACACTCACTATTTGGTATACAAAAAGAAAAAAAACAAAAAAACAAACTTCAACTGATATATTGGTTGTAGGTACCAATGCTGAGTTTCCACCTTTTAGTTTTATGGAAAATAATATTATTGTTGGTTTTGATATTGATATCATCAAAGAAGTTGCATACCGACTTGGCAAAAAAATAACAATAAAAGATATGCCTTTTGATGCATTAATTCCTGACATTCAATTGGGGAACATACAGATTATTGCTGCCGGTATGTCTCCAACTCTCGAACGAGCAAAACGAATATTTTTTACTGACCCACACTTAACAAATAATCCTTTAGTTATTGTTACACTTGCAAATAAAAAAACAATTAGTGGAATAACAGATTTGATAGATAAAGAAGTTGCCGTAAATGAAGGTTATTCATCTGATTTATACATGTCAACAATTGAAGGCCCAATTCTTATTCGATTATCATCTGCCTCAATCGGAGATGGTATATTGGCACTCACAAGTGGAAGAGTTGATGCATTTGTTTCTGCACAAGCAGCAATAGCACCGTTTTTTAAAAAACACGATAAACAAAAATTTCAAATCATTCCTATTCCAAAAACAGATGAGCCGGATGCATTAGCTATTTCAAAAAAATATCCTGCTTTATTTGAACAAATACAAAAAATACTTACAGCTATGAACCAGGATGGTTCACTAGAAAAAATCAAGAAAAAATGGGGACTTGCATGATTGATTTTCAATTGATACAAGAATCGCTTCCTAGCTTATTCCAAGGCTTATTCGTTACTATAAAAATTTCAACTATCGGTTGTTTAATTGGATTTAGTTTGGGGACGTTTCTTGC
>JBAVPH010000086.1:0-2538 GCA_049692855.1 Candidatus Babeliales bacterium
AAAAACTTCAAACATGGAAATATGGTTTTACTCAAGTGATTGATAAGGCATATAAACAGTATCAAAAAACATCAAATCGTGATATTACAAAATTTATTTCAAGTCTTAGTACTGAAATATTTGTAACGGGAAAAGCAACCCATGCACTGAAAAGCTTTTTCTCCTTTGCGCGAAACAAGGGAGCCAAACTTATTCAAAAGGCACATGAACTAAGTGAAGTACCCACTGTTGTCACGCCAGAAGGAATAACTGCACAGGTAAATAAGGCAGTTAAGCATACAAAGGGTTTGTCAACAGCAGGAAGCATGGACAAAGTTACTGATAGTATGGGCAAAACACTAAAAGGGTTTAGCAAGAATGCAGATTTTTGGATATCAAAAGAAGGATTAATCTATGGTCCTGATAAAAAATATGGTTCAAGAATAAACCATATACTCCAACATACCGTACCTAATTCAAACAAACTCAAGCATACTGTTTTTACTGTCACAGGAACAGAATTATTTGATTTAATTGATTTTGCTTGGGTGAAAAGAGGAGCTCCATTGCCAAATGATCCAGGGACTTTTATAGTCGAATTAGATAAAATCATTGGAACATTAGGTGAAAAAGCTATTAAAATAGTAACAGAGCCTGGCACATCTAATATAATAACTGCTTATCCAATAAAGGTATAAATAATGATTTATAATCCTATTATTCACAACAATAAAATTGTATGTCCTCGGTGTGATGGAAATGGTTTTTTGTATCAAACTATAATTGAGCCAGTCCATGAAAGCATTATTATGTGTGATGAGTGTGAAGCTGTATGGCCTAGCAATAGTAAGTTTATAAATAAGACAAATTTTAGAGATTTTTCAACTTATATACAAGGTTTGGGATATACATATGAAGAAGTTGAATTAACCGCTATTAATTATAATTGGTATTCAAAACAAAAAAATAACTAGAATAGTTATTTTAGATTTTAAATATAAATAAATATACATTGATTGGGCAAATAAGCTTTGAGGGATCTCAATCTCTTAATGTTGAAGGAATAAAAGTTCCACTAGTTGGTATTATTTTTGTTAAAGCATATAGAGCTTTTAAATCAAATAAGTTTCCTGAAATATTAGATTATTGTGCTTAAAATAATTTTTAGAAAAAGCTAATTTTAACTTAAAATAGGTACGGTTGTAAAAAGTGAACAATAATAGATATAAATGTTGTTTTTGTGGTAATAAAATCGAATTTAATATAACTACATTATTATTGATAACTAATTATGATAAAGAACCTAATGAACAACAAGAACAACAATTTTTTTGTCACCTTAATTGTGTTAAAAAAAAAATTGCTAGAAATATTCCTTTATATTTGCTTGATTTAGAAGAATAGACTAAGAATATGATCGAAGAATTAAATAAAATCTTAGAAATGATTAAACTTCTTAATCAGAATATTAAAAAAGAAATTATTTCTAAAAAAAGATTAAAGGAAGAACAAGTAAACATTAATGATTTTATAATATTACAACAAAATATGAAGAAAAGTTTAGAGAAATTGATTAGCATAGATAAAAATAAATCAGAAAAAATTTTAATAGGACTATCTGATCTTAATATGGATCTTCATAATGTTGTATGGCATATAGAACAATTGCATGAGTTAATAAAAAAAATGATTATTTATTATGGTGAAGAAATTTATGAAAAGAAATAGTCTTACTGCTAAGAAAATTTATATAACAAAAAGCTATTATCATTCTTTAAAGCGATGTCGGTTATTTTAGAAACAAGTTCCTTAGAAAAAAATGATATATAATTTTATTGCTAAGGAGTTAGGATTTACAGCGAATATAAAAAAATAAAAATGAAAAAAATAAACTTATTTTTACACAAATTAGAAAATTTGTCAGATAAAAATGTTGAAAAAAATTTATTTCAGTTGAATAAAATACTTGAAATAATTTATGAATTATTTTCCCACATAAAAAAGTGTAATACAAAAAAAGAAGTTTTTTTTACTTGGTAAAATTCAACATTATCTAGCACATTTAAAATTTGTTTACAATATTGATTTGCCACAAGAATTTATGAAAATTATACGTGATTATGAACGTATAGATGATAACGATGTCCGTGATTTTTTATTTGATGAAATTAAACATGGTAGATATGACCTAAAAAGCAATAGTTTTTTATGGTATAAATAGTTATCAAATGTATAAAATTATATTGGCGAAACTTAATATTAATTGTTTATCTGCATAGAAAGATAGTTCTTTAAAATATATAATGTAATTTTTATCCAATTAAAAAATACAACAAAAATTGTTCCTGATCCAGCAACAAAAATAGCTAGTCATATACAACCAATCAGAAATAGAAAGGTATAAGTTGATAAAAGACACATTTATATGCCCAAAAAAAATAGAAATTGAGATGAAAGAAATAGAAAATGAAAGTGCTAGTTTAGCATTAAAACTTTCATTGTTATCTCAAAGCATAAAATATATTTTTCCCAAAATTAAATTATCTCCATCTATTGAGC
>JBAVPH010000087.1:0-8436 GCA_049692855.1 Candidatus Babeliales bacterium
CTTACATCGTTTTTTTATTCTTTGTTTGGTAAAACATCATCATTACTGGGCTTGCAATATAAATTGAAGAATATGTCCCAAAAATAATTCCAGCTAATAATGCCAAGGAAAAATTCCGTAATGCTTCTCCCCCAAATAATAACATTACCGTAACAGGAATTCCTGTTGATATACTGGTAAGCAGTGTACGTTTTAACGTTTGATTAAGACTCACATTTACTATAGTAGCAAGTGAAGAATCTTTCATTTTTTTAAGATCATCCCTAATTTGTGAAAAAATAACAATAGTATCATTAATCGAATAACCAAGAACTGCTAAAATAGCCCCAATCACATTTATTGATATCTCTCGATCTAAAAATAAAAAAAGAGCAAGCATCACTAATGCATCATGAAATAGTGCTACTACCGCACCAAAAGCAAATGAAAAAGACCAAAACCGTAATGCTATATAAATCAACATAGCAAGTAAAGCAAATACAACGGCGCGAACTGATTTCCATCGCAAGGCAGCACCAACACCAGGTCCAACACTTTCACTTTGTAATATTTGTATCTCATAACCAGCAAGATTTTTTTGAATAACAGTAAGCATACGCTCACCGAGCCCTTGCGCATCACCCGCAAATTCTTTCACACGGATTAATATTTCTTGATCTGAAAATTCACGAATAATTGCTCCTTTCCATCCTTGTTTTTCTAATATATTTTTTATTTCTACTCCACTAACAGGCTTATCAAACTTGAGAAGTATTTGAGTCCCGCCAGTAAAATCAATGCTATATGAAAAAACCTGTCCTCGCATTTGATAATGATAAATGGCCATACCAATAAAACTAAGAACAATAGATAATGAGATAAAAGCAGTTAGTGTTCGGAACCGTAGAAAATTGATCATAAAAACTCTCCGATAACCTAAATAATTTTTTTTAAATTCATGTTTATTATTTTATTCTTGATAATGTGTTTTTTTGAAAATTTTCTTTATTTTTCTGCTATAATTGAAATATACTTGCGTCCTTTTGGGCCATAATGAAATTTAATGATACCAGAAGATGTTGCAAATAGACTATCATCTTTTCCACGTCCAACTAATCTTCCTGGATGAAATGCTGTTCCTCTTTGCCGAACAATAATTTCACCACCATGAACTCGTTGTCCATCAAAAAGTTTTACCCCTAATCGCTTACTTTGACTATCACGATTATTTTGGGTAGAACCACCAGATTTACTCGTTGCCACTAGAATTCCTTATGAACTAATTTAAAAGCTTAATTAAAATCAATTTTTATATCTTAAAGAAATGATTTTTCATTTATAGATCACTACATTGCGATCATTTTCAATGTTTAATATTAGTATGGGGAATCAAGAAAAAAAGTCAATGGGTAAAAAATTTCAGCTAAATTTTCTAAAAACAAACTGTTTATCAGCTATTTTGTTACTTCTTTCCAGTTACTTCCGCTACTCGTGGAAACAAGTAAGGGCACATTCCAATCAACAACAGATTCTAGCACTTGCTTGATAATTTTTGTTACTTTTGCTTGATCTTTTTTTGCTACTGAAATTAACAATTCATCATGAATTTGCAATAATATTTGTGCATCTAATTTATTTTTTTTAAAAGTTGCTGCAAGATTAATCATTCCCTTTTTCATAATGTCAGCCGCTGTTCCTTGCGCAATGGTATTAATTGCTATGCGTCGTGCTTCTTCATAGAGTGTCTGGTTTTTTTCATAAATATTAGGAACGTAGCGTCGACGACCCCAATGAGTTTGAACATACCCTTTTTCTTTAGCCAAAAAAATAGCTTGTTCCATCCAAGCAGAAACATCTGGATATTGTTCAAAATATTTCTCAATGTACTGTTTTGCTTCACTAAACGGAATATTTAAATCCTTTGAAAGGCCATATGGTGTTAATCCATATAAAATACTAAAATTAATTCGTTTTCCTAACTGCCGCTGTTCTTGCGTTACCTTCTCAAATGGAACATCAAATAATCGCGCTGCAGTCTCAGCATGAATATCAGAACCAGATTCAAAGGCTTGCAACAACCGTTGGTCTTGTGATAAATAAGCAAGTACACGTAATTCAATTTGCGAATAATCAGCTGCAATAAAAATATTTCCGTCTTTTGGCTTAAAAGCTGCACGTACTTCTAACCCTTTTCCTGTACTGCCTGCTGGAATATTTTGTAAATTTGGATTAAAGCTCGAAAGACGTCCCGTCGCAACTATAGTCTGACTAAACGTTGTGTGCACCGCATTAGTTTTCTTATTAATATATGTTGGCAATGCATCAATATAGGTATTTTTTAATTTAGAAAGTTCACGATGCTTTAAAATAAGCCCTGGCACTGGATGAATTTGCGCTAATACATCTAACACTCCCTGATCAGTAGAATAATGACCGGTACTGCTCTTTTTTTGTGGTGGCAATTTGAGCGTATGGAATAATAACTCTTCAATTTGTCGTGGTGAATTTAAATTAAGTTGTCCAGACTCTTGCCCAACAAGGGTAATAATTTTTTCTTCAAGGATCATTAGCTCTTTGGTAACTGCTTTATCGAGCACTTGTAAAACGGTAACATCCAGATATACCCCTTCTTGTTCCATTTCACAAAGAACCTGAATAAGTGGATGTTCAATATCTTGATAAAGAGTATATAATTTTTCTTTTTTTAAAGTATTAGATAACAATGTTGCCAATTGGAATGTTTGATGTGAGTCAGCACATGAATACAATGTTGCAAGCTCAAGCGGAACCTCGGAAAAATTTTTATAATTATGATGTTTTACTACTTCATCATATGAAAGCATTGGCGTATTAAAATAATATTCAGATAAATGCTTTAAACCTACCCGTTGCCAACCTTTGAGTACTAATTTTGCGGCAATTAATGTATCTTGCGCAAGGCCTTGCAATAAAATACCATGATTTTTCAAAACAAGTTGATCATACTTCGCATTATGCGCATATTTTTGATATTTTGAATCTTGAAAAACTGGTTTTAACATAGAAAGAATTTTGTCTTTAGACAGCTGCACAATTGTTGTGTCATGATTACAAGGAACATAAAATGCTTTCCCCAATTCTGCACAAAAAGAAATACCTACTAAATCTGCTTCCAACGGATCTAAACCCGTTGTTTCCGTATCAAAGGCAAATGCTTTTTTTTCTTTTAAGTAAGCAACTAGATTATCAAGGTCTGCTACAGTAGTAACCATTTTAAAATCTGCTTTTTCCCATTGATCAATTTTTTGTGCTATTGTTTCTGCTTTTTCTTCCCTAGTATTTCCACTACATTCTTTTAGCAAAGATTTAAAATTGAGCTGTGTAAATAATGGACATGCTTTTTTCCAATCTTCAGCATGAAAAGACAAATCTTTTTTACTCAATTCAGTCGGATTATATTGTAATAAAAAAAGGTCATAACTTAAAAATGCATTCTTTTTATTTATGACAAGCGCATTCTTTATTCGTGCTTTTGGAATTTCATCTAAATTTGCATAAAGATCTTCAAGAGATTTGAACTGGTTAACAAGATCAAGCGCTGTTTTTTTGCCGATACCTTTTACACCCGGAATATTATCTGATACATCACCAAGCAACGCATAAAAAAAGGGCATTTTTTCAATGGGGAATCCTCGAGCTTCTTCAAATTTTTCTTTATTATAAAGCGTATCTTTGAATGTATCATATAAATAAATTTGATCATTTAATGCTTGCCCCATGTCTTTATCTGAGGTAATAAATACTACCGCATTTCCTTTTTTTGCTTGCTCCTTTGAGATAGAAAACATGATATCATCAGCTTCAATCCCTTTCTGTTCTAATTGTTTCAGACCAATGAGACGAGCAAACTCAACAACATATTTTTTTTGATCAAATAAATCACTTGGTGGTGCTTGGCGCGTTGCTTTATAATCTTTAAACATTTCATGCCGCGTTGTTTCGCCTTTACTGTCCCAAACAAGTGCGATATACTTTGGATCAAATGTATTAATCAGTTTTTTAATCATGCGACAAAAACCATAAACAGCCTGCACTGGGATACCATCTGGTGTATGCAATGGACGCAAACTATAATAAGCCCGATATAAAAAAGAGGAACCATCGATAAGAAAAATAGTTTTTTTTGAATCAAAATCCACTAAAATTACCTCATTAAAATTTTATTTAGTTGTAACTTCCCCAAATACTTCATTAGTATCAGTTATTTTTTCGCTAGATTTGCGAAAGGGAAGAGTACAACTAAAAAACACCTACTCTGTAGTCTTTTTAGTATACCATAAATGAAAAAAAATGACAGACCAACCCAAAAAAGGTAGCTATGAAAAAAAATATTTTTTTCTTTCTGAGTGGCATTATTGCTGGGATGTATCTTATGTATGGCATAATTCAGCACAATTTTTATTCTATTATACGTGCTGTAGCAGTCATTTATCCAACCCAAGGCAATAAAGCCACAGGAACTGTAATTTTTCAAAAACAAGCAAATGGAACTCAAATTCAGGCTCAACTACAAGGACTCTCACCTGGCAAACATGGTTTTCATATTCATGAATTCGGCGATTGTAGTTGTGCTGATGCTTTATGTACAAAAGGCCATTTTAACCCTACACAACAGCCACATGGCGGTTTAACAAGCGAAAAACGACATGTTGGCGATTTGGGCAACATTATTGCTGACAAACAAGGAAATGCAACTATCAATATTGTTGATCCTCTGATCATGCTTAATGGCCCACAAAGTATTATTGGCCGCAGTGTTATTGTCCATGCTGATGAAGACGATCTTGTTTCCCAACCAAGTGGTAATGCAGGCGCACGAATTGGCTGCGGCGTTATCGGCATTGCTGCGGGGAAAAAGTAAAAATAATAAAATAATTAAAAAATGTTTTATTTCATATTATTTCATATCTATTATTTTAGATAGTTTAGCAATTTTAATAATAAGGATGTATTTTATGAAAAAATATATAAAAAATTTATTATTTTTTTTGTTTTTTATCATTACCATAAATAATGGAATAAAGTCTTCTGAAGAACAAAATCAACAAAAAGAAAAGATGGTGCAGGCATTAAAAAATCTTATGAAAAATCCTGAATCCATAAAATTTTTTGAAAAATTATCAAAACAAGGTTCTCATTCTACTGATGCTAATTTTATTGAAGAATTTCATAAAAACCTTAGCCAAAAAGAAAACCAAGAACTTCAACGCATTGCTTTTGAAGAAATGAAAAAAACCTTATACCCGAATGATTCATCATTTTCCTTCGAAAAATTTCAGGAATATATAAAAATTTTAGACAAAAAAACAAATAGCCAAAACTACAACTAACAATATAAAAAAAGAGTTTATTTTTTAACAAACTGCGCTGCTTCAATTTGTAGAACTTGTTCTTCTTTACCTGTTGTCATATTTTTTATTGAAACGGTACGCGTTTTTTGCTCTTCTTCCCCTAAAATTAATGCATAGGCAGCGCCCATTTTATTTGCTTTACGCATCATGCTTTTTACTGAATCGCCTGCTAATAAAATGTCAATACACAAATTTTGTGCTTGCAATTCATCAGCAAGCAACAATGCCAATGAATATTGAGAAGAAGTAATTGGCATAATAACATGCAATGCTGGCAATGATGCAAGAGGTAATTGATCTTTAAATGGCTCAAGCAATAATAATAATCGCTCAATACCAATAGCCGCACCTAATGAAGGATGATCTTCTTTTGCACCAAGTTGTCCTACTAATTGATCATAGCGACCACCACCGCAAAAAGTATTTTGTGCGCCAAGATTTTTACTCACAAATTCAAATACCGTTTTATTATAATAATCAAGACCACGAACTAAGGTTGGTTGATAAGCATAAGAAATAGAAAGTAATGACAATTCATCTTGTAATTGTTGCCACTCTTTTGCACATGGTTTACATAAATTATCAACAATAGTGGGAGCATTTTTATATATTTTTTGGCAAAGAGGATTTTTGCAATCAAAAATTCGCATGATATTGCGTTCTTTTCGATCAAGACACATTGAACAAAGCTCTCCCTCAATTGGCCCTTCCAAAAAATCTTTTAACAATAATTGGTATGTTTTTCGATCATCAAAACAACCTAAAAAATTAATTAGCAAAGCATAACTATTGAGAGATAGTTCTTCATGAAAAAAACGATCAAGCATTTTTATCAGCTGCACATCTTGCTCAATAGCTTCTGTACCAATAATTTCCATATTAATTTGATGAAATTGACGATACCTTCCTTTTTGTGGTCGCTCATACCGGAACATCGGCCCATAAGAAAATACTTTCCATGGTGGCTGTATTTGATGCTCTATAAAAGCACGCACCGTTGAAGCAGTTCCTTCCGGCCGCAGACAAATAGCCTCTTCTTCGCCAGTTGTTGTAATAACAAACATCTCTTTTGTTACAACTTCTGTGTATAACCCAAGTGAGCGATTAAACAATTCAACTGCTTCTAAAATAGGCGTTGCTATTTCTGTAAAATGATAAAGTTGTAATTGTTTTTTTGCTCGTTCAATAACAAAATTATATAAACTTAAATCTAAAAAATCTTGCGTTCCTTTAACTCGTGGAACCATGAATAACCTTTAACTTACTTGTTTGATAAAAAAATAATAATGAAATCTTTAAATAATATTTTTCATTGTATCATAAAAAATTATGTGCTCAAAAAAAATTAATAGATTCATTTATTACATTGTTTAAATTTTTTTAAATAAAATACATTTTAATTGTAAAATATTGACTCCTTCATAATGCTTATGATAGAAATAATGACTAGGATAGAAACTATTTACTTAAAAATAAAAAGGACAAGATAATGAAGCGATATTTACTTCTTTTATTAACCATAGGAGCAAGCATTTTGCCCTCAATAACAATACAAGCAAATGGAAGCTGTGCTGATAGTTGTGATACAGAGGTAAACAGTAGATCATATATCGCCATACGCCCACCATTCCAATCAGTTTCACCTGAAATGGTTTCTGCTTTTCGTAATGATCGATTACATGCAGCAGAAGATGGCAAGGGAGGCGCAATGCAGTTTGTTCTTTTTGGTGGAAAATCTACTAAAGAAGATAGACTAACACGCTACTTTATGCCAAATGGCAAAACATCGTTACTTGTTAAAGAGCAATTTGGTGTTCTTGGAGCAAATAATAATCCTGACTTACTTGCACAAAATTTTAATATTTTTACAAATGATAACAATTTTGAAAGTAGAATTTGTTTTGAACCACGTTATAGTTTTGTCGGACTTGGTTTTCAATGGCGACAAAGTTTTTGGCAAAATGAAGAAAAAGGGCGTGGTGGGTTTTTTAGCGTCTCAACCCCCCTTACTCGTACTAAAACAGCAGTTAATTTAAAAGAAAAAATTATTAATGATGGTGGTGGCGTGGATGAAGAAGCAAGCCCGGATGCTGTTGCTAATATGACAGAAGCATTCAAACAGTCTGATTGGAAATTTGGAAAAATTTGTAAGGGCTCAATGAGCAAAACACGTCTTGCTGACATTGAAGTGAAATTAGGTTATGAATGGCTACAACATGAACCATGTCACCTTGAATCATACATTGGTATCTTGATTCCAACAGGAAACAAACCAAATGGTGAATTTCTTTTTGAACCAGTTGTTGGGTGGGGAAAACATGTTGGTATTATGTTTGGTAGCGCCTTTGGCATACAAGTCTGGTCGGATGAAGAAAAAGAAAGAAATCTTCGTTTTGAATTTGCATCACACAGCCAATACTTATTCAGAAGAAAACAAACGCGTTCTTTCGATTTAAAAAATAAACCATGGAGCAGATATCAAGAAGTATATGCAAATGAAGAACAAGCACAAGAAGCCGCGGCATTACCTGAAGATAATCCACAGCGAGTTACTCTTTCAACTCCTGGTATTAACGTATTTACACAATGCGTTAAAGTTACCCCAGGCTTTACTTTTGATATGAACTCTGCTCTTGTATATATTTGTAAAGGCTTTCAAGGAGAAGTTGGCTATAACTTCTTTACCCGTCGTGCTGAATGTGTACAATTAGCATGTCCATGGAAAGAAGGACCCGCATTTAAAGATGCAACTGGTGCAGGACAAACAAGGCCAATTCGTGATATTACTGGTAATCCATTACTCGAAGAATCTACTTTAGATACAGCAGATGGCATGTTACCTGTTCCTGTTGGTCGTTACGAAGATAGTCTTATTAAAGAAGAAGACCTTGACTTACAATCTTCAGCAACCCCTTGCCTCCTTTCTTACACTCTTTATGGCGCGCTTGGATACCGTTGGGATGAACGAAAACGTCCACCATTTGCAAGTCTTGGTGCTTCCTATCTTTTCTCAAACAGTAATAATGCTGTTGTAGATCGTTGGACAATATGGGGCAAGGCTGGATTC
>JBAVPH010000088.1:0-7812 GCA_049692855.1 Candidatus Babeliales bacterium
ATTTACCTGAATTAAAAAAATACATTCCTTTTCAAAAAATAAATGGTCAAAAGAAGCCTCTTATTGTAGCAACAACAATTTTTGTACTTGCAAGCATATGGTTTGTTTATGAAAAAAAGACAAGCAAAAAACTAGAACTGAGGGAAGGAGTAGAAAATAGTTTAAAACTTAATGAAGAAACACGTTTTAAACTATTTTTAAATAATATTCGTAATTTTTTTAACAAAAAAGGTTGGCAATGGTTCTGGGACCTCATAAATGGCAGAATAAGCGATTTATCGACAAGTAAACAAGAACGACAAAAAGAATTGTTAGAACATATAGTTTGTGCGTTAACACATACTAGTTCAACACAACTTGAAGTTCTTATTGAAACGCCATCTTTTAGTGATCGTTTTTTTATAAATTATCCCGATAAAATTATTGATCCAAATATTAAAATACCATGCGGTATTGGCGAAACAACTGAAAATCGAATGGAAAATGGTTATAAAAATAATGAAATAGATCCTTTGGATCCAAAATGCTGGATAACGCCTTTACAATATATTATTCAACGGAATATTGGATCTAAGTTTGGTTCTGAAGAGAAATTCAATCTTGTTAATCTTCTTTTATCACATGGAGCAGATCCATTAATTAATGACCATAATGGAAACAATGCACTACACTATGCTCTTAAAGTAAGTAACCCTGATATTAAAATTATAAAACTATTGCTTAATGCTAGGGCTTATCCAGATATACCAAACAAGGATGGCATAACATGCCTACACCTTTTATCCGATATCAAAGATAATCATTCAAGACAAGAAATAGCAAAAATTTTAGTCGGTTTTCATCGACATAAAATAACAAAAATCATGAATGCACAACGTTTCGATATGAGCGTTAGAAATAATATCGACGACAAACCATTGTTACATGCTGTTCGAATGGGCCGACTGGAAGTAGTTGAATTATTTTTAGCTGAGACAAATGTTAATATTGATCAAGTAGACCAAGATGGTAATTCGATCTTACTACTCGCGATGACATTGGCAGGAACAAATAACCATCTCGCTAATAATCCATGGAAAGAAATTGTAGATTATTTACTTGCTCACTTTGAACAATTTAATGTTAGTAAAATTATTGACTTAGCAAGCAATAATGGAATAAAACCTATTTATACTTCTTTAGGTTATAAACAAGATGAATGGGTAGAAAAACTTGTTCAACACAACATCGATATTTTTCAATCATCTGAAATAATTACTGAAAATGAAAAAACAAAGACTTCCCCTTTGCAGTTCGCATGTAACCGCCAATATAAAAATGCAATAATTATCTTTTTAGAACACAATCTTATTCCAACAGATTTTAAAACAGCCAATGATAATACTCTAGCACATCTAATCATAAACAATTTTGAAGAAAATCAAGCTTTAGAATTACTCAAAGAAATAAAAAATAAAGGATTTTTTCTTCATGAAAAAAATGCTGATGATAAAACCCCTCTTGAAATTGCTTTTGAAAAAAATTACTTAAATTTAGTTCAGTTTTTTTTAGAACAAGAAGATATTCCAGAAGATTTTGCTTTTTCCGATGATGAAACTCTTATTAATAAAATTGCACAGCTTACCAATCCAAAAGCTGAGGAACTGATGAAACTATTTCTAACTAAACTTGTAGATGAAGAAAAATTAAAAGATGCGTATAACAATAATGCATTCAAACTTGCTTTAGAATGCGCAAGCCCTGCAGCAAACTACTTTATTCAAAGCATTAACACACCACGCAGTGTTATTTTTGAGCATAGAAACACTCCTGCTCACCTTGCCTCTTCTCTTTTAACAGGAGACAAATTAATTGCAAGTTTAGCAGAACATGATTTTCCTCTTGATAACCAGAATGCAAATGGACAGCGGCCCATTGAGATTGCCTGTGATTATAATAATCTGACAACAGTAAAAGCTTTAATAAATTCAAAAAAAATATCCCCAGATACTCAATATGCGGAAAATAGAAGCCTTGCACAACTTATAATGCAATTTCCTGACGACAATAATGTTGCTTATTTTCTATCTTTATTAAAAAATAATCATTTTCCTCTTGAAGTTCAAAATGATCAAGGAGAAACCATACTTCATGAAGCAATTCAACAAAAAAGGAAAAAAACAGTTGCATGGCTCATTAACAATTGTCAAAAACTTCAAAAAATACCTAACAAAGATAACCAATTACCATTACATTATGTAGCAAGAAATGGAGATAAAAAATTGTATATACAATTTAACGCGCCAGCTGAAGAACAAGGCGCAGTTGATTCCTCTGGTAAAACTCCTTATCAGTTACTCCAGGACAATCAATCATTTCTTAACAAAGGAAAGCAATTGGGAACACGTCTATTATCACGTCTCACACAAATTGTTCCCGTTATCTAAACAACTTGTTTTTTAGAGCCTTGTTTTTATTCAAATAAAACATATTTACCAACATTTTATCCACTCACTTTTTCCCCTCCCTATCAAAATCAACACGGTTCTGTTATAGTAATTACTTTTAATAATAAAAAATTTTGCATCTTTGCAGAGGAGTTTTATGAAAGAAGAATACAAACTTTCATTAACAACAGTGATTCTCATAAACCTCAATATTATGTTGGGAGTTGGCCTTTTTATTAATACAACAGAACTAGCAAAACGAGCTGGTGTTCTTGGCGCATTTAGTTATGCCACTATTGGCTTTTTGCTATTCCCTCTTATTTTTTCTTTTGTTCAGCTTTTGCAACGATACCCAACAGGCGGTTTTTATACATTTGGAACAGCGGTCATTCATCCATTTGTTGGCTTTTTGAGCACTTGGAGTTATTTTATCGGGAAACTTGCTTCTACCATGCTTATTATTCATACATTTGTTTTATTAATTCAAGAAGCAATCCCTTTTATCAGTTCGCTTAATCCACTCATGCTTGATTGTATAGCAGTAGCTGGCATAACTATACTCAACCTATTTAATATCAAAACTGGCAGCGCTATTCAAGCCTGGACCATGGCCTTTAAATTGATTCCAATAATGTTAATTATTGGTGTTGGCCTTTTTCTTGTTAACGGAGCTAATTTTATTATAACCAAACCAGTGCTTCCAAGTATTATAAGTACTCTTCCATTAGTCTTATTTGCAACAATTGGCTTTGAAGCAGCTTGTTCATTAAGCAATAATATTCAAGACCCACAAAAAAATGCCCCTCGTGCTGTACTCTTTTCTTACGCCATTATTATTCTACTATACTGTCTTTATCAATTAATTTTTTATGGCATACTTGGCACCACACTATCACAGCAACTTGATTATCGCGGGGCATTTCCAGCATTTCTTTCTTTTTTATTACCACATGCAGTACAATTACGTGCAGGATTACTTGTCATAATAAACATAGCAATTGCTGTTTCTGCTTTGGGTGCTGCTTATGGAATATTTTATAGCAATATGTGGAATCTTTATATTTTAGCTCAACATGGTCACATTATAGCATCTAATAAGCTTACTCTTTTGAATAAACAACAAGTGCCTTTTTTATGTGTTATTGCCCAAGCTTGCATCTGCCTTTTATATTTAGCTGCATCATATGGAAGCCAACTACCACTACAACGAGTTGGAACTTTTGGTATTAGCATTACGTATACAATTAGCGTGTTATCATTACTTTTAATTCGTTATCGAAATCAAGAATCTTTATGGCTTCCTCTTTTTGGCTTTATTAATTGTCTTATCTTATTTATTGCCTGCATCAATGGCTTGTTTGAAACAGGAATTATTGCCCTCAATGTTTTTGTAGCACTTTTCTGTCTTGGTATTGTTATGTTTTGGTACACATCACGTACAAAATTAGCGTAATTTTAATGTGATTAATGCAAGCAAACAAAGCACTAATGAAATAATAGCAAAGCGTACGGTTATTTTTGATTCTTGCCAGCCAAGCAACTCAAAATGATGATGTATCGGCGCCATTTTAAAAATACGCTTTCCGCGCCACTTCATTGAAAGCACTTGTAAAATTACTGAAACGGTTTCAAGAACAAAAAGTCCACCAGAAATTAATAATAAGAATTCCTGTTTTGCAAATAATGCCATACAAGCAAGAGCAGAACCAAGTGCAAGAGAACCAACATCGCCCATAAAAATTTGTGCTGGATACGTGTTAAACCATAAAAAACCAAGTGATGCACCAACTAAAATTGCACCAACAATTGTTAATTCTGCCGATCCAGTAAATGGAATAGCCAGATAATGTGCAACATTATAATGTCCTGCAACATAACAAATTAAGCTAAATAACACAAAATTTGGTATGAGTGAACCAATTGCAAGACCATCTAAACCATCAGTTAAATTCACCGCATTGCTGCAACCTATTAAAACAAAAACTGCCCACAGAACAAACAACCAACCAATATCCGGCTGCATATGTTTAAAAAATGGAAATACAAGCGTAGTTGGAGCATGAGAACTACACAACCAGAACAAAACAACTATCGTTCCAAAAAAAATTTGCCAACTAAACTTAACCCGTGCAGATATTCCTTTATGATATCGTATTTTACACCAATCATCCCAGCAACCAATAGCGCCAAAGCTAACTATACAAAATAAAAAAATCCAAACAAGCCATTGTGATAAATCAGTCCATAATAAACAATTTAATAATATAATCCCCAAAATAAAAATTCCTCCCATTGTTGGCATGCCATCTTTTGCTTTGTGTCCTTTTGGTGTCCATTCACGTGCTTTTGATCGAAAAAATTTTTCTGACTGGTTAATAAACCAATTGCCAAGCAATAATGACAAAAAAAGAGAACTGAGCAATGATGCAATTGCACGGACACTTACATAATGAAATACATTAAATAGTGACCAATAACTTTTCAAATATAAAGATAAATGATATATCATGTAATGGTACCTTAAGAGAAAGTAATCATAAAATATGATATGATAGTCAAAAATACTGGTTAAATCAACTTATTCAGACCCCCTTTTGACTAAACTTTCTTCCCTGGTAGAATTAATAATTAACTAGAAAGATTTATATCAATCTAAAAATATTGCTTATTTTTAAGGAGGCAATCATGGACAAATACTTTTTGAAATATAAATTTGCAGCTTTATTTGCATTGTTACCTATTGCAAGCATGGCAGGACTCAACACAAATAACCAGATTGAGTATACTGAAGAACACACAGATTTAGTTGAATTTTGTCATTTTATTCACCACATGGTTGGTAATCTTGATGCATTTTTAGATAAAAACAATAATGAATCATACACAAAACATGTAAAACATTTTGCTCGAACAATTGAAAAATATTCGCCTGATAATAACAATACTTTTCGTTCTGGGTTTCAATCAGATGTTGCCATAAAAATAAGATGTATTAGAGAAGAGTTTAGTCAGCCATTTTTAAATATTCAAAAAGTACTCAAAAAATACCAAGGAAGAGATAGAAATTCAGCAAATGAATTAATCAGAGATTTAAGAGAGACACTTCCTTTTCAACAACTTTTTACAAAACTTAAAACAGAACTTCTTACATTAGAAAAAGAAGCACTCATTCAAAATGACAAAAAGCTTATACATATGATTAAACGTTTTATTCACTATATAGATCAAAAGAAAATTGATTGGAACAAGAAAAGCCCACTGGTACTGTTTAGTACTCTTTGTAGACGAATGAATATTCGCTAATTTTATTTTTATTAATATAAAAATAAATTAATTTAGCTTAATTTATCTTATTAAAATTATCTACAAATGGGAAAATGGAGGATTTTTCTTGCAAATAAACAATCTTGATTTGAATATACTATAATTATATAATAAAGGAAATTGTTAAGAAGAAATGCAAATTCCCTTTATTTTGCAAAAAAATTAATCTTATTAAAATTATTATTTCTTAAAAACTGAATAAAATTATGCGCAAGCAAGTATATGATTTTGATGTAATCGTTGTTGGTGGTGGACATGCTGGCATCGAAGCAGCTCATGCTGCAGCAAAAATGGGTTCACGTACGTTGCTTGTTACTCTTGATCTTGAAAAAATTGGCCTTATGCCGTGCAATCCTTCCATTGGTGGTGTTGGCAAAGGGCATATTGTTTATGAAATTAGTGCACTTGGTGGCCTTATGCCACAATTATGTACAAAAACATATTTACAAGCACGTATGCTCAATACAAAAAAAGGCCCTGCTGTGCATGGCCTTCGTTTGCAAATCGACAAATATGCATACAATACTGAAAGTAGAAAAAGATTAAACACTATTCAAAATCTTTCACTGTGTGCTGCAAAAATTGAAAATATCATCCTTGATGAAAATAAAAACGTCGCTGGAGTATTAACTGAAGATGGCATCCAATATACTGCATTAGCTGTTATTTTAACAACAGGCACATTTTTGCAAGGAAAAGTACACATTGGCTCACAATGCCATGAAGCAGGAAGGCAAGGAGAAAAATCTGTTACTGCTCTTTCAAAATTTTTACAACGTGTTGGTTTACAATTGGGACGCTTAAAAACAGGCACCCCGCCACGATTGCTTCGCTCAAGTCTTGATTTTTCTCGCATGCATTTTCAGGAATCAGATAATCTTTCATCCTTATTTGAATTTTACCCACATACCGTGACAAATACGCATGCATGTTATATCACGCATACGAATGAAAAAACACATGCAATTATTAGAGAAAATCTTCATCGCTCTGCAATGTACAATGGAAACATCATTGGTATTGGTCCTCGTTATTGTCCATCAATAGAAGATAAAATTGGACGATTTCCGGACAAACAAGCGCATCAATTATTTGTGGAACCAGAAGGAGCTGATTCAGATGAAATTTATCCAAACGGTATTTCCACCTCACTGCCTTCTGATGTGCAAGAAAAATTTGTTCATTCGATCATTGGATTTGAAAAAGCCGTTATTACCAAACCAGGCTATGCCGTTGAATATGATTTTGTTTTCCCAAATCAATTAAAACAAACACTTGAAGTTAAAATAATATCGGGCCTTTTTTTAGCAGGGCAAATTAATGGTACAACTGGTTATGAAGAAGCTGCCGGACAAGGTATTGTTGCTGGGATTAATGCGCACTTAAAAGCCACGAACCAAGAGCCCTTTATTCTTGATCGTACTGAAAGTTATATTGGTGTTATGATCGATGATCTTGTCACACTTGGCGTTGATGAACCATATCGTATGTTTACTTCACGAGCAGAAAGACGGTTAATTTTGCGACAAGACAATTCTTTTTTACGCTTAACCGATAAAGCATATCAACTTGGCCTTGTTAATGAACAATTATATAAAGATTTTCAACAAGAAAAAGAATTCATTAACAAAACATTAGAAACGCTCCGTTCCCGTTACAGCTCTACAGAATTGGCTCGCTTATTTTCACAAGACACCTATGATAAAACAATGGTAGAAAAATTTACACCAGAACCATTATCAGACCGTGCACATCTGATAATTTACGCTGAAATTAGCTATGCTCCTTACATAGCCCGAGAATTAAGTGAAATAAAAAAAAATCAACAATATAAAAAATTTATTATTCCAGATAATTTTATTTATGCTGGCATGCCGGGCCTTTCAAAAGAACTACAGCAAAAATTGACAAAATATAAACCAAGTACTATTGCGCAAGCACTTCTTATTACTGGTATGACACCAGCAGCAATTTCTCTTCTCATTTTCAAAATTAAACAGCATAATAAAAAACAAGAAAAACAGTTCAAATCAAATCAAACTGTCTAGTAATTGTTTTACTT
>JBAVPH010000089.1:0-2066 GCA_049692855.1 Candidatus Babeliales bacterium
TTGTGAGATTATTTAGTAATATATTGAAAGGGTCAGAATTTGTTAATGCTTTTCAATTTTCTGATACATTACTTGAACAATTGCCTGCTGCATTAAAAAATTACTTCATTGTAAAAAAAGTAGAAAAATATCTTAGTAATAAAGCATTATATGATGCTGATATGTTAGATCGATTCAAAGAAATAGTTAACACTATGCTTTATACAAAATTTAGCTCAGAATTTGAGATATTTAAAAAAAGCCCAGGGGATTTTCTAGATATTTTATCAGATGAAGTAGTGCAATTTGCAGAAGAAGAGATGAATGTTGAACAATTACGACAGTCTATTATCCGTTTTCTTGAAATTAGTTTAAATAAACTTGTTTGGTCTTCAGAAGAAGAAGAAAAAACTTGGCAATCAGTTAAGAATATATCTCGTCAATTAGCAACATTGATGGATACTAATGTTTTGGTTGATATTAATGATTTAGACGACTTATTTTGGACGTTGATATACCGTTATTGTTATTTTCTTGAGCTTTCTGGAGGAAATTTATCAGTAGAATTTTATGAAAAAGTAAAAAATGATATTGCTGGCCAAGAACTTTTATTTCTAGAACTAGAAGAAGAAGATAATTTTTTTGAATCAAAAACAAGTTACTTGACGCGTTCTTTATTGCAAGCAGAAGCAAAAAGCAGGGCATATAGAAAAGGAATAGTAGTATCGTAATTACTTTTTTTTAGAAACTGTTTTTTTAAGTTAGTTATTTGTCAAAATATTCTTATTAGTGGTTTAGTAATGAAAAGATATTATTAATTTATTTACTAAAGGCTGATAGTGAAAAAATATTATTTATTTTTTTTTGTTTTGTTGTGCATTAACATTAATTCATTAATAAGGACAGCAGAAGAATTTATGCAAGAGGGGTTTATGCAGCAAGAATCCCAATTTAGTGAGTTTGAGTTAAGAAATGAAAGCAGTAATCCTCTTTTTTTTGTTATGGGGATTAAAAAAAATAATGAAAGCAATAATTCTCTTTTTGTTACGGAGAGTGAAGAAAATAATGTAAAAACTTATTTTGACTCAATTAAAGCATATAATTCTTGTGCTAGTTATTTTGTTCCAAAACATGCCGCTATAAAAATATGTCTTTGGCAAGAGAGATTAGAAACGGAAGAAAAAGAAGGTCTTGAAAAAATAATGTTTGCTAATTTTGAGGCGATTAGCAATAACGAAAGTCATTTTCTAATTGAGCCTTTGCTTATTTTACGTATTCCTTTTGAATTTAAAAAAGATACATATCTTAGGTTCACTAGCAAAGGTCACTTAAAATCGCAAAAAAAACCTGATTATTCAGATGATGAAAACATAACAAATCAGGATTTAGCTGCATATGTACAGATAAGTTCACAAGAAAAAAATAAAAAAAAAGAAACTGGCCCCTTGAGGAGGCAGCTTACTAGATTGCGATCTTTAGGTAGTTTTTCACATATGAGACAACAAAGTGTTAGCGAGGTAATAAGTAATAAATTTTTTGAAATTGTAAATAAAGATAAAAAGCCTATTTTAGTTTTTGTCCGGAATGGTGATAAAAGCTTAATAAAATGCGTTGTCCCAGGAGGAGTGTTGTCTAAAAATAATGCTGAATTTAATTCTGAACAATCTACAGAATTTTTTATTTGGGATAATGATAAAAATGTTTCTGATATTAGCAATATGCAGCATAGCTTACATAATATAGCTGTGCAGACTATAAATAGACCACTTGATGAAATAAAAAAATTATTAAATAATGAGTATAATGAAGACAATTGTAGCTCTTATTTTATTTCATTGCCTGTAAATCAGTTACAATGTTTTGTATGGGAAAATGGTATTTTGAGAACAGCAAAAGATAAGTTAAGAAAAAATAATAGACAGAAAAATGTATCAAATAGATATATTATAGAAAATTTCTTAAAGCACACTGAGAAAGGTTGGATAAAAGCAGAAAGTCTCATTGTATTGGAAAATATTAAAGACTCGGGACTTGCTCTACTATCTTAAATTTTTTAAAAATCTATGGAAAACACAGCTCCTAATGCT
>JBAVPH010000090.1:0-6077 GCA_049692855.1 Candidatus Babeliales bacterium
TAGCAATTGTATTATTTATTCTATTTAATAATAGAGGAATAAGAGATAAGGATATAATATTTTTCTTGTCAGGAAAGGTCAATATGCTATGATTACCAAGCTAAAATATATTTTGATAAAAAATAAAAGGATTTATCAATGAGGCATGTCTTCTTAAACAGAAAGACAGAAAAAGTTAAACGAGTAGCACAACCACTTTTACAAGACCATACTATTTTTGTTGCTATTTCTTATAGATTTTTTGATTCTATTGAGCAAGTAATTCATGTAATTGAAGCGCAAGAGCAATTATTTGAAAATGTTCCATTTAAAATTAAAAACCTTCTCGAAAATATCTCAATAGATGAGCAAGAAAAAGAAGAAAAATTAAATGACCCAATTTATAAAAATTCATATTCAGGCGTTGTTATTGCCGTTGGCAAGAAAATTGCTAAAGTGCGTACAGGAGATCTAGTTGCAGGCATAACACCGCATCAAGATATAGATTTACTGTGCAGTTCAGAACAGATGGTTGCAAAGCTGAGGAAAAAAGAGTATGTGCGCGAGGCCAGTATTGTTGGATTTGGTGCTGCTGCTTTGCAACTTGTCCAGCGCGCATCATTGGCATTAGGAGAAAAAGTCGGCATTATTGGTCTGGGAATTATTGGGCAACTTGCTGTACAATTGAGCAAAGTAGCGGGATGCTTTGTTGTTGGTATTGATCAAGATCTATCTGCTATTGTACAAGCAAAAAATTTTGGTGCTGATATAGGATTACAAACAACAGATAATGTGCCGCAAGAGATTGGTTATCTAACTGAGCATTATGGCCTGGATACTATTATTATTACTGATCCTGTTGTTTATCAATTACTTGAGCAACAATTATCTTATCTTATAAGAAGAAAAGGACGAATTGTTTTTGCAGAAAATATAAACATTCAATTTCTTGATAAGATGATTCAAAAAAAAGAAATTGATCTGTTATTGGCAAGCGGAGCCTCTTTTTATGCCCCTTTGGTAAATGCAAATCAGGCTAATGAAGCTACTGATCTATCCAGCCAAAAAAATTTGCAAATGATTGTTTCTCTTATAGAAGAAAAAAAACTTATCATTGCACCGTTCATAGAAAAAGAAGTAACAAACGATGGTGTTGAAGAATTGAGGGAAAAATGGGTAAATAAAAAAGAGAAAGGGATATTGTTCGGTTATTATCAAGACTATGTTTCTTTTCCTGAGCAATCAAAAATTTTAAAAGATAATGAAAAAAATATTTCTTCAAAAATTGCAAATAATATTCGTTTTATTCCTGCAACAAAAGATAAATTACGCATTGGACTCGTTGGTGCTGGTCAATTCGCCCATAATATTCTAGTTCCTATTTTAGCAAAAACAAACGACATTTCTCTTACTGCTATTGTTGATGTTGATAGTAATCAAGCAACCAAGCTATCTCGATTTTATAAAGAGGCAATAATTTGTAGTGATGATGATGATTTATTTCAAAAAGATTTAGTAGATATTGTGATGATTGCCTCTCCGCATAAGTATCATACAAATCAAATATGCAAAGCACTAGAACAAGGAAAGGCAGTTTTTGTAGAAAAGCCAATGGCAGTGAATTTTGAGCAATTGGATCAACTACGCTCTTTATTAAATCAAACACCAGCCTTACCTTTTTGTGTTGATTATAATCGTTCATTTTCGCCATTTATGAAAAAAATAAAAAAAACAATAAAACAACGGCGTGCGCCTTTAATGATGCAGTATCGTATAAATGCTGGCCGTATTCCGCAAGCACATTGGATACAAACTGATATTGGTGCGGGAAGGGTTATTGGTGAGGCTTGTCAAATTATTGATTTGTTTTGTTTTTTAACAGACGCACAACCAATTGCAGTTTCTGTTGAATCACTGCATGCCTCACGTGATGATATTTTTCCTACGGATAATTTTTGTACACAAATTAGATTTGATGATGGCTCACTTTGTTCACTATTTTATAGTGCCCTTGGGCATGTAAAAGTCAGTAAAGAATATATGGAAATTTTTTTTGATTCTAAAGCAATTGTTATGAGTGATTATAAAAATTTGCATGGTTTTGGAATTCCTTCGTGGTTTAATGAAGTGGCTTCAACGGCAGATGAAGGGCATGCAGCATTAGTTAATGAGTTTTTTTCAGCATTAAAACAAGATATATTTATCCCCCCAATTAATTTTGACCGATTAAATATTGTTGCGTATTTGACACTTATTATTGATCAATTGGTTTGTGAGGGTGGGGGAACAAAAGAATTATAAAAAGGAAGGAATATGTATAAAAATAAAAAAGGAACTTAATATGGATATGCGATATCATTGGCTTACATTTGTAGTGACGTTTTCCTTTTTCAGTATTACTTATACATCACCAGTTACTAAAAAAGCATTAATTTTTGGCGTGACAGGACAAGATGGTGCTTATTTGTCTGAATTTTTGCTTAATAAAGGTTATGAAGTTCATGGGGTTAAACGCCGATCATCTTTACTTAATACGATGAGAATTGATCATTTATATAAAGACTCACATACAGCAGATGCCGAAAAGCGTTTTGTTTTGCACTATGGTGATGTGACTGATAGTGCAAATATTATTAATCTTATTCAACACATTCAGCCAGATGAAGTTTATAATTTAGCAGCGCAAAGTCATGTAAAAGTATCATTTGATCTTCCTCTATACACAGCGATGGTTGATGCGCTTGGCACCTTGGCCATTTTAGAAGCAATTCACATTTTGGGGTTAGAGAAAAAAACTAAATTTTATCAAGCTTCAACAAGTGAATTGTACGGAAAAGTACAGGAAATACCACAGACTGAATTGACACCATTTTATCCACGTTCTCCGTATGCTGTTGCAAAATTGTATGGATTTTGGATTACTAAAAATTATCGTGAAGCTTATGATATTTTTGCCTGCAATGGTATTTTATTTAATCATGAATCACCACTGCGAGGAGAAACATTTGTAACAAGGAAAATTGTACGAGCGGTAGCACGAATTAATTTTAATTTGCAGGATGTTTTATATCTTGGCAACTTAGATGCAAAGCGTGATTGGGGACATGCGCGTGATTATGTTGAGGCAATGTGGTTAATGGTGCAACAGGATAAGCCAGAAGATTTTGTTATTGCAACAGGGCAAACTCATTCAGTTCGCGAATTTACGCAACTTGCTTTTGAACAAGTAGGAATAGAAATTGTTTGGCATGGAAAAGGAGTTGATGAAGTTGGCTATGATAAAAAAACTGGGAAACAATTAGTATTAGTTGATCCTTCTTATTTTCGTCCAACAGAAGTTGATATTTTAATAGGTGATGCGACAAAAGCTCGTACGATGCTTAACTGGCAACCGCGGGTAAGTTTTGCAGAGTTAGTGCAGGAAATGGTTTTCCATGAAGTAGGACTTGTTAAAAGTAAAATAGATAATAAAGAAAAGGTAATATAATGAATGTTATGAAAATTATTAAATTTGTTGGTTTAGTCTTTTGTGCTTCTATTCAAGCAATTGATTATTTTGATTTCCCTTATCATGTGCGTCGTGTGTACCAAGATGAGGTTCCTTGGAATTATGTTGATTTTGATGAATCAATGCAATCAAGTGAATTTTCACATATAATTTATCGGGACAAAACAGAACAATTAGTCGGGACAGCGGGATTAGCCTTAATTGATTTTTTTAAAAAACAATATGAACAATTAAATTTTTTACGAATATTTCCAGAGCCAGCTGCGCGTATTCCAAAAGTTATTCATCAAATTTGGATTGGGGATAGTGTGCCACAAGAATTAATACAATTTAAAGAAAGTTGGAAGCGTTATCATCCTGATTGGGAATATAAATTATGGACACAACATGATATTCCTTATTTAAACCTTTATAATAAAAAACTTATTGAAGAAGCAAAAAACCCAGCAGAATTGTCTGATTTATTACGTTATGAAATTTTATATCAATATGGTGGTGTTTATATAGATATGGATTTTGAATGTTTACAACCGTTAGATGTATTACATCATGCTTATGATTTTTACATTGGCATTCAACCGCTCGATACCGGGTTAGTACAACTTGGTATTGGTATTATTGGTGCAAGCCCCGGTCACCCGTTGTTAAAAAAATGTATTGAGTCACTTGAAGAAAATTATAAAAATGAAAAACTTAAGGACACATTAACAGCAAAAACAGGCCCAATTCACGTAACAAAAATATTTAAAAAATATGCAGGAACAACAGGGATGCGTGATGTTGCACTTCCTGTCCATTATTTTTATCCATTGGGATCTACGCGTGTAACATTACACAAAGAAAAATGGACAAAGCAAGGCTCGTTTGGCATTCATCATTGGGCAAAGACTTGGAATAAGCCACATTATCGACGGCCGGAATTTCGCTCAATACAAGGATGGGGAACACTGTTATAAAGTTATGTTTTTTAACAACGGAGTATAAAAGTGAATAAAAAGAAAAAAAACCATATCTTTCTACTATTTTTCATAATGAGTATGGTTCAGGTTAATTACCTTTTTAGTTTTAGTGATGATTTAATAACTGATTGTCTTGCTTCCACGCTTGAATTAAATGTGGCACCACTGTTAAATGCTTATTCACAAAAAAAACCATGGGTTTATGTTGATTTTGATGAGTCAATGCAAACAATGCGATATGCGCGAGCAATAGCATCAACAAAAACGATTGTTGGTATTGAAGGCGAAGAATTGCTGCAATTTTTTAGAAAATTATTTGAAAAAAATAATTTATCACGTGTTGTACCAACAGTAGAAGTTAAAATTCCAAAAATTATTCATCAAATATGGCTTGGTAGTCCAGTTCCGCCGGAATTGAAGCGCTATATGAATACATGGATCAAATATCATCCTGATTGGGAATATAAATTATGGACAGAGGAAGATATTGCGCAGTTAAAGTTACGTAATCAGTATTTTTATGATGCAAGCGATAATTATGGGATCAAGTCAGATATAGCACGTTGGGAAATATTGTATCGTATGGGAGGTGTTTATGTTGATACTGATTTTGAATGTTTTCGTCAACTTGATGTTTTAAATTATACTTATGACTTTTATATTGCATTACAACCATTGGATACTTTATTTGTTCAATTAGGAATTGGTTTAGTTGGCACAATCCCAGGACATCCAATTATTAAACATTGCATTGAAACTATTAAAGATGACTGGCATGAAAAAGGGGCACCAAAAAAAACGGGACCGGTGCATTTTACTCGTTCTTTTTATCAAATGGCAGATCAACAAGGGTTGAGAGATATTGCATTTCCAGCAAGCTATTTTTATCCACTTGGTTGTAGAGAAAATACTGATAATATTGATGTTGAAGCATGGCTAAAAAAAGGAGCCGTTGGTGTGCATTGGTGGGCAAAAAGTTGGATGCCAAAATCATTCCGACCTTCTGCTTTTCAGTCAATAAAAAATGATGATTCAACAAAGAGTTGGAACGATTAAATTTTTACTTAATTATTTTAAGAGGGCAATGATTATGCGTAAAATATTTTTATATACACTATTATTTTTCTTTTTTTCAGTAATAAATAATAAAATGGTAGCTGGGCAAGAAGAATCTCTTACGAGGAAGGAAAAGGTAGATACGCTTCGGTATTATAAAAAAACTTGGAATGCAATGGGAGGGGAGTTTTTCTCTGTGGTTAAAAAATTACTTAATTCAGAATTATCAATTGAAGTGGACTTGCCTGATTATAGAGAAGAATTTTATAAACAATTTCGATCATTACCCTATGATCGTCAATCTAGTATCAACGCTTACGAGGAAAATTTTGAACTCAATACACAATGTGACATAAGAACACTATTTCATGAACCAAACATGAATAAACGACTTCCTACATTAAAAAATATGGATGAATTACTTGATCTAATAGATGATGCTCTTGAAGTACTCGAATAAGAGGAGATGGACTATGACTATTGTGAGACTAATTAATTGACTCCTTATTATTCTTGCCTATGATAAAATAAATGTTGTAATAACTAGTTTTTTACAAAATATGATTGAACAAAAG
>JBAVPH010000091.1:0-4454 GCA_049692855.1 Candidatus Babeliales bacterium
GTTTGTGCTTCTGTTCCAGCAGGCGCTTCTTGTGGAACTCATGAAGCAGTAGAATTACGTGATGGTGGTAATCGCCTAGAAGGACTCGGAGTATTAAAATCTATAGACATTATTGAAAATAAAATAGCACCAATGTTAATTGGAAAAGAACCAAACGTTGTGCAAATGGACATAATGTTATTAGAGCTTGATAACACTCCTAATAAATCAAAATTAGGGGCAAATACAATGTTAGCAGTAAGCATTGCAATCTGCAAAGCACAAGCACTTGCTGAATCACTTGAATTGTACGAGCTTATTGCCTATATTTGTAGCTTTGAACTCGTTGCATTGCCATGCCCACTAATTAACATCCTTAATGGGGGTTTACATGCTGATAATAATTTTTCTGTCCAAGAAATTATGATAATGCCATTAAACCAACCCTCTTTTCGTTCAGCACTTGAAGTAGGATTCACTATTTTTCATGGACTAAAGAAATTATTACACAAACAAGGAAAATTAACTGCTATTGGTGATGAAGGTGGTTTTGCACCAATCTTTACTGACCTTCAACAGGCTCTTAATCTCGTAATGGAAGCCATCGAACAATATGGTAACGGCAATCCTGTCATGATTGCACTTGATATTGCATCATCACATTTTTATGACCAAAAAACAGATACCTATCTTTGGTATGGTAAACAAATTAATAAGCAAGAATTAATTGAAATTTATCAACAGTTAACAACTAAATATCCTATTTATTCCATTGAAGATGGATTAACTGAAACCGACTGGAATGGTTGGGAACAATTAAATGAATTACTCGGGTCTCAGGCAAAAATAATTGGTGATGATATTTTTGCTACCAATCCTGAACGTATCTGGCATGGCATTGAAGAAGATACTGCGCAAGGAGCAATAATTAAACCTAATCAAATCGGAACAGTTACGGAAACATTACAAGCAGCGAAACTATGTAAAGAATATAATTGGGATGTTATTGTTTCTCACCGTTCAGGTGAAACAAATGACTCTTTTATTGCTGATTTAGCAGTTGGAATTAGTGCAGAGCAAATGAAAGCAGGTGGTTGTACACGTGGTGAGCGAATGGCAAAATATAATCGTCTGCTTAAAATAGAAGATCAACTCATGATGAAAAGTGAATAAAAATATACTTATGTAATTACTTTTTCAAAAGGATTAGTATCATCTTTTTGTAAGAGAAGTTTTATTTTATCCACTTTGTTCTTCTTATCAATCACATCTGCTTGAACATATTGTTTTGTTGGTCTTTCTTTATTATTTTCTTCATCTTTTGTTACCACTTCTTGATATATTGACTGTAAATCATCTTTTGCCGTAAATTCATCAATAGCCCCCCCCACTTCAGTATATGAACTAAAAAACCATCTTGAGATAGGGTCTTTTAATGAGCTAAACAATTGGCTATCTTTAAAAACATTCTTTGTAATACCAATATAATCTTGTGTAAATTTTCCCATTCCTTCTCTCAAACGTGGTTGAATTATAGTCGGTGATATAAACACTGTCAAATTATTTTTAATTACTTTTCCTGCTCTTCTTTTAAATAACCATCCTAAGCCAGGAACCTTTCCGATCAATGGCGTTTGATTCGCACTATGATTAGTTGCAAGACTTACAAGCCCACCAATAGCAAAAATAGAACCGCTTATTATATTTGCATTTGTTTCTACTTTTCGTATTGTTTGTGCATCGGAGCCAGCAATAAAATCATTTATATTCACTAATACTTGTAAATTTACGGTATTGTCAGCACTAATTCGTGGTGTAATTTCTATTTTAAGCTCAGCTTGGATAGGCTTAAATTTACGAACAGTTGTACCACCTAAACTCCCAGAAACTTCATCTCGCAAATATCGCTCTTCACCAATACTTACTTCTGCTTTTTTATTATTTGTTGCAATAATATGAGGATGAGAAAGAACTTTTAAATGAGTAAAAAGATCAAGTATTTCTAAAATACCCCAAGTTTTCCCATCATTATCATTAAATGATGCTACTGTAGAACCTGCCTGTGCAAAGGTTGCGATAGTACTTGTTGGATCATCATTAGTGGGCTCTCCTTCTGAGTTAAATGCTTTTCTCAATAAATCAGTAGCAACGGTCGTAGGTTCTGTCGCGCTATCAGTCACAACTCCCGGTGTTAATTGCGCTGATTGAAATTGCATTTGATTTAGTATTGGTATTTTTTCAGGATTTCGAACCATATTTCCTAGTAATCTCGTATCTTCAATAGTCATGTCTGCAACTAATACCTCAAGAAATACTTGTGGTTGTGGGGTATCAAGTTCTTCAATTAATTTTTTAATTTGCTGCCAATCTTTATTTCGCGCTGCAATAACTAATTTATTACCCCCATAATAACCGCGTGCTTCTCCTTCTGCCGGCGTATCTGTTTTTATAATAACTTCTTCAAAAAAACGTTCGATTCCACCAATTTCTTTGCCTACGGCACTCGATTGTTCAGACCCACCAATACGTGAAGATTCAACAATTTTTGTAAGCACTGGTCCAAAATTTTCTGCGTCAAGATATTGCAATTGATAAATATGCAAAATTGATTTTCCAGATTCAAGTTCAACGTCAATATACTCTTTAATAAAATTTTCAATACGTTCTACTGCTTGACTGCGACCAAGAATAATTAATGAATTTGTCCGTTCTTCTGGAATAATTTTAGTAAAGGTAGAAAAATAGGGAAGTTCAGCCTGTTTACGTGTATCAAGACGATAGCGATTAGCTTCATTAACTGATTTGAGGATATTATTATTAAAAAGATCAGCAACAATCCTCGCTGATGCATGGTGAAGATGAATAGTAACCATCTTTTCTTGGAATCCTGGCTGATCCAGTTCTTTAATGATAAAAATTGCATTTTTAACCATATTTGCTTTTGCAACAACAATAAGCGAATTTGTTGTTTTATCAAACTTAAATAATGCGTCTGTTGGCAATAAATCCTTAAGTATAGCATTAATTTCGCTATCTGGCTCAGCAGAAACTTGTATATTTGCTAAGTAATAGAGATAACGAATACGCTGATCATTATCTGGTAAATGATCAGGATTTGTTCCAATATAAGTTGGTAATGGTTCTCGCGATATAGCAGTCGTATTTTTTACGATCATTGTCAAGCCATTCTTAGGTACTACCGTAAAGCCTGCTACATCTAATATTGTCAATAAAAGTTCCCATGCTTGATCAATAGATAATTTTTCTGCAACATGTAATGTAAGTTTTGCATTGATAGCATCCACTCCTTGTGGCAAAATCACATTGATTTCTTTTTCGGCGGCTAATTCATTAATTACATTTATTAAATCTTCATTATCATAATTAAACGAAAAAGTTCGCACTGCTGTTTCATCAAAGGTTATCATTGATAAACTTTTTTCTTGATTATTCTTTGTTATTGTTATTTGCCAAAAAAACAATACTATAATCAGATGTGCCATATATTTTAATTTAGTCATTTGATTCATAAAGCACCCAATTATTCCACTAATTCTTTTTCTGCTGGCAATAATGTTGCTATTGTTATTTGTGCTTCAATAGTTCCCAGCTTTTTCTTAGATTTTATTATTTCTAATTTTTTAGTAAAAATTCTTTTATTTTTTTCTATCTCCTGTAATAATTTTGTTAGTTGCTTTATATTCATATCTTCAAATTTTGCATTTAATTCGCTTTCCCTATAATTATCTTCTCGATCAATTTGTATTGTTTCTTCAGCAATTTCTTTCTCGCTTAATTGTAACTTTGCAAGTAAATCTTTAAAGTAACCCCCTATTTTAAAATCCTCGTCTTCTGCAAGTATAGCATCAACTTCTGCTCGCTGTTGTTGCACATGCTGTGCTTTTTCAAGGATTACTTTCACATCATCTTCACGTAGCTCATTAATTAATGTAATTCTTTCTTTCCAATGTTTTACTTTTCGATAATATTGAAAAACAATAATACTTGCAAACGCACTAATACCAATTAAAAAAACTGTTATATATTTATAAAAATTTTTTGTTTCTATTGTCTCAACAAAAGAGCGTATTTTTTCTATTATTGCCATTATTAATCCTCAATGGTTGGTGCAAGAAGAATTTTCATCGTAAAGTTTGGATTATCTTGTGGTTCAACATAGCTAAATAATTTTGATTGTCGCAATTCACGTTCTAATAATTTTAAAGCTTCATGATCTCGGACTTTCGCTTTTAACGTAAGTTCTCCATCGCCAATAGTAAGACTGTCAATAGAAAAATCAAGACTTTTTCTGTCTATATTACTTGTTAAGTCAAGCAAATATTGTAAAAATGAAGAACGAGCTCTTCCTGAAAATGCAAACCAAGTCTCTTGTTCTTGAGCAACTTCATCCCGTGCAATTGAAATAACTTCCTCAAGATCATCTTCTTCTCTTGGTATTTTAAATTGTTTTTTCA
>JBAVPH010000092.1:0-1618 GCA_049692855.1 Candidatus Babeliales bacterium
CTCTGATATAAACATATTTTTTTTAATCTTTTCAGCAAAAGTCGGAGTAAACCCTATTTTACTCAAAAACGAAACGGCGTCTAATGCTGCCTTTATCCCTTCTCCAGATGCTACCCCCGCTTGACGATACTGCCAATCTGCAACATCACCTGCAGCAAAAATTCCTGGCTTTGATGTTTTTTGTGATCGCATTGGTAGTTTGATATAGCCAGCCTCATCAAGCGCAATACTTTTTGAAAATAATGCTGAGTTTGGTTCATGCCCAATTGCTAAAAATACACCACTTGTCGGCATTATTGTCACTTTGTTTGTTTTATTGTTTAACAATTCAATATCAGTTACTTGTCCACTTTTTCCTATAATTTTTTTAATTTCAACATTATATTTTACCTTTATTTTTTTATAAGAAGTTAGCCGTTCCTGCATACTTGCTGCTGCTCGCATAAATGATTTTCTCACTAAGATAGTTATTTTACTGGCATAGGGAGCTAATTGTAATGCCTCTTCTACCGCTGAATCTCCACCACCAACAACTACTACTTCTTCATTTTGAAAAAAAGGCGCATCACAAACAGCACAGGAAGTAACACCAGTCCCCCAAAATTCTTTTTCACCCGGAACGTCAAGTAACCGTGGGCTTGCTCCCGTCGCTATAATAACTGAAAGTGCATGCAGCTTTTTTCCATTTTCTGTATATAACACAAAAGGCCACTGGCTAAAATCAACTTTCTCGACAGCATCCAAAAAAAACTGTGTACCAAAACAAGAGGCTTGCTTTTTCAGGTTTTCAATAATTTCATTTCCAAGGATCGAAACATTTCCTGGCCAATTTTCTACACAAGAAGTTTCTGTCAATAATCCTCCTGGTTTATTCCCTTCAATAACAACTGTCCCCATTTTTGCACGAGCACTATAAACAGCCGCCATTAATCCTGCCGGCCCTGAACCAATAACAGCGATGGGAATAATATTATCTTTACCAACTGCGTTGTTAATGTTTACCAAATTTTCAGGAGTAGGTCGTATTCGCATTTCTTTTGCGACTAACCAAGTAAGCATAAGAAAAAATACAAAAATTATAATACAAATAAAATATTTTTGTTTATTTTTATTTGTGGAAGTGGTTATCATTTAAAAATCCTTGTTTGACAATTTTTACAATTTTTTAATGAATTGGTCGACAAATTTAATTTAAAATTTTACTCTGTAATTTAAAGTTAATTATGAAACTCGATTTATTCTCTTTTAGGAGGAATTTTATGGACAACTCAGTTTGCAAAAAATTTATATTCCCTCTTTTTATAAGTATTTTCATTATAACCAATAGCCAACCAAAGGACAATGACAAACCAATTGGCATCTCTGACAATATTACTCATGAATCATTAACTCACTTAGAAACTATTCAAAATAAGTTATCTGAGTTATCAGTAATAATTAATGATAATCAAATTCCAAGCCTTGTTGGCAACAAGAAAGTAATTGTGCTCAATAAAATAAAAGAAATTAATTACTGTGCACAACAATTTTTGAAAACAAAATACTTTTCAGCCTCCTCTTCTCTTGACAGTACTTTATTGTTAATTCACCATACTCGCGCTTTCATGCTGTATATATT
>JBAVPH010000093.1:0-1863 GCA_049692855.1 Candidatus Babeliales bacterium
GATTAAGATCATATAAAAAGTGGATATATCCTTTGTACGTATAAATAGAACTTTTTCCTGAAAACATTTTTTGATAACAATTATTTGCTATTTCTTTGTTACCAGAAAAGTGGTTATAGTTTGCCCACATATATTGATGTAAGTTTGAAGCGGTAAAACTGCAAATACGATAGATGCTAAAGACATTTAGTATGGTAATGAGCAGCCATCCTTTTTTCATTTACTCTCCTGTTGACACCGCATACGGAATGCTTTGAGTACATTACGTAATTGTGGATCATTAATTTTTTTAAGTGCTCGTTCTTCTATGGGGGATAAATAAAATTGTTTTTTATGTATTATTTTTTTTTGTGTTGTTAATTGTTTTTTATCTCTTTTTATTCCCGCTTGTTTAAAGCGTACTTGTTTGACATAAGGCTGGTCTAGATTTTCATTAATTTTATTCAGTAAAAGAGGAGAAAGAAGATACAGTTCTTGCATCCAACAGGAATCCAGCACGCCAAGCACAAGTATATTATCATACACTTTTTCAAGTGTTATTTTTGTACTGAGGTTGCCAAAAATGGTATGCCAATTTTGTAATAGTTGATGCTTCCAACTATTTTCTGAACTTACTAAGGTATAAAGGAATGTTTTTATATGTTGGGCCATGGAACTCGGTAGCAAAATAATTTTTTATTTACTTTAAAGATGAAATAAAAAACAATGTAATGCAACAGGTTTGAGTAGTAAATTGTTGGTTATGTATTTTTTGTAATTTGAATAAGAAGAGCAATAGCTCCTATAAAAAGCAACGGCGCAATTTTTTTCCCGCCACTTATTATGTGTTTTCCTATTGTATCCAAAGTTTGGCTTGGATGACTTAGTTTATGTTTCAAAATTTCATAACTACTCATAGCGCTTGGTTGAGAAAATTCAAAGGCATGAAATTGTTGACGAACATCTTCATTTATTTGTTCAAGTTTATCGCATTTAATAAGTATAAGTATAGGGCAATTATTTTCTTCATTATTATTATATTCATATTGAAGCTGGTCAAAAAAATTTTGGTTTAAACTAGTGCGAAGATTATTAGATATTAATTTAACAATTGCAGGTTTGCTAGCTTGTCTTGCCGTATCAAAAATTTCTTTAATAATTTTTGAAGCATTGTTTGTAGAAATCTGAGCAATATCTAGTGTTAATTCATTGCAGGAAGAAGTATCTTTTATTTGTTTTATTAAAGCATTTTTTTGGTTTTCATTGGATCCATGCAAAATTACTCCTCTGTTAAACGATTGATCAAACTTACCAGTTTTCAATTGTTCTGTTACATAATCAAAAAATTTTTTTTGATATTCGATATCTTCTTCACATTTTATATTTGTAGGTATAGATAATAAACATGCAAGTAAACTGAAAAAAAATATAGTCTTAGTAGCCATGAGTTTTCCTTGTTATTGTGAATAAATTTGAATGCAATTGTATAGTGATCTTAATAATTATTACGAATTCAGTTATTATGTGGTTCTATTTTTTCTCGTTTGCGCTTAATGAAAAAGTAGTATGGAATTGCGGCTGCAATATTAAAAAAATGTAATAAAAATACCCACAAAGTTTTGTTTCTTACAGGGCGCTTAGCACAGTCAATGAGCATTGTAATAGGTAAAAAAGCAATAATGGGAAATAATAAAATTCCAAGCAAAGTTGTAAACCATTCTCTGAGAGGGTTTCTATAAAAATCAGCTTCAACAATAAGCCAATGATCCCCTTGCTTTTCAAAAACAAAGGATCCAGGAATCCAAGAAGGCTTGTTGTTTTTCCCAAATTGTTGATATTTACCAATAATTTTCGCTTGTTTTCCTTCTTTTTTTACTTCAATAG
>JBAVPH010000094.1:0-2541 GCA_049692855.1 Candidatus Babeliales bacterium
GGCATTAATTTGTGAATAGTATATAATTATAATAATGAAAATGATGAAAGGAAAAAATGCGTTTTATTTATTTTTTAATACTGCAATTTTTAGTGCTGCAGAATTAGAAGAAACTAATTGGGATCGATCTATTTGGTTATCCACGTGGAGTAAGAGAGATGCTAAACAAACTAATCCATTAAAAAATTAAAAACATATTTGTATGATTCTGGTAAATTTACTCTTGCTAAAGCTGAAGAATTGATTGATCAAGAGGCTAAAAAAGGAAATGATATTGTCAATTTTCCGGATCCTGGATCAGAATGTAGTCCTCTGCAATGGCTTGTCATTAAAGGATATCAACTTAATCAAATCTTTATCCAAGAAGATCAGGCAAATATAGGGCAATTATTAATTACTCACGGAGCTAGTCAAAAATCAATACGAAAAGCTCTTTTGGATTGTGAAGCAGAAGCTGCGCCTCATCGTATCGAAGTAAACACAAGTATCAGAAAACTTCTTCATTCTGTAAAAACTGAAAAAGAAGTTGAAGTAGATGAAGTGAAATTAGAAAGATTAAAAAGATTTAAAAAGAGTTCTTTGGCAGGTTAGAAGAAATAGCAGAAAGAAAAGCAGATCTTATTGTTCATCAAATTTACCAAAAGAGTATTTGTTTCATTCAAGTCTAGCTCCTCAGGCGAGAGAGATATATGATAAAATTAAGTTAAATGATTTTGAAATACGAACATTGCTTGGTGAAGGATTGAGCCTTACGGAAATAAAAAAAATGGTAGACCGAAAATACTGAACTCAAATATTTTGCATAAATTAATGCATATTATTTTGTGCAACTTGTTGTGATTTTTTATGTTTGCTCTTTTTTCGTGGCGATGCTAGTTTTTTAATCTTTTTTTGTTTTTCAACATATCGTTGTGCTTCTTGAAAAGAAGTTTTAATGTGCTGCTGATACGTTTCTTTTGTATAATTGTCAGGCGTATGGGAGAATGCTGCTGTTGCTAATCTATTAAAATCAGACTTAGAGATAAAAGGAAATTTTTGTACAAATTTATTACGTTTGTGTTGTTTAATAAATAACACCTCTTGCTCAGGGCGCACATCAATAGTTATTGGGTGTGGATTGACGAGTGATGATTCAGCTTGTTGAATGTGATGAATAAGAAGTGGGACAAAAGAGAGGACAGGAAGTGGGTATAATACAAAATTGTCTCGGTAATGTCCCGGTGTCCAGCCAAAAAACCATAGCTCCATGTGGCCTGGTGACATATTTCGCAATAATGGAGAAGTACCAGATATTATACTTGGATCACTAAAATTAAGAGCAAGTTTTTGCTGTTTATTTCTTCTTTTTTCACTTTTTGTTTTTTTATTTCGCATAACCTTAAAACGAATCTGTGTTAAATTTTTTGGTACTTTGAAATGTTGCCTATTTTGGAAATGACGACGTGAAAAACAACGATTAAAGGAAAAAAAATCAATTCGTTGAATACGATCGGCTAAAGAATAAATATGATAAACCTTTTTAAATATTTGATCAGCGACAAGATAGTCGGTTTCTGTTTGAACTGGGCACCCAAGTAAAATTAATTCATCAATAGTTAATGATGACAAGGGATATTTATCTTGCCGAATTGCAGCAAGATTAAGGCAAACATTACCCCCATGGCTGTAACCAATTAATCGAATTTTGGGATAAATATTTTGTTCCCAAAAAATATTAAGCTCTTTTACGATACTATTAAAAAGTTTTTTCCCTTCTTTATAGCGGACAGTTGGGCTTAATAGCCCAGACCAACCAAATGTATAATAATGATTAGTTGTTTCTGGAGCGCCGCTTAACTTGGTTACTTCATCATAAATAAAAGCCGTTATGCTCGTTGCATTTTCTTTTGACACACTGGAAAGATTAATTTTTTCGAGGCCAAATTCTTGCATAGCCTGATTAAGATGAAAAAATTTGTCTTTCCGCATTAATTCTACTGTTTTGGAGTAGACAGTATTTTCAATTTCATCGCGCATAAAATTCATAAAATTTGAAAAATTAAGGTGAGGGCGAATACTCATAATCCCATGTACAAATATAGTAAGCCATATCTCTTTTTCAGGTTTCTGCTGTATAGTATTTGCCAATCCGGATGTATTTATGGCTAAAACCAGCGCTATTTGGAGTAGCTTACAATATTTTTTTAATTGAGATAGCATCTTTTACCCTTAACTTCTTTTTGCAAATAAGGCGTCTTTATTTATTGTAGTGTGATTTTTTCTCAACTGTATTTAATAAGTATACCTTTTTATATTATATATTATAATAGCAAAAAAAAATATTTTTTTTCAAAGGGATAATGAGATTACCTATTTTTGTAGGTAAATAATAAAAAAAAGGATGAAAATATGGCAAATTTTTTTATTGCTTGATTCTATTTGAATTTTTTTATAAAATAATATTGATGGTATAAAAAACTGCAATTGGTAGGAATTTTTTGATGATTTTAGAGTATTTTACTTTTTATAGCTTAAAAAAATGATTAATGCGAACAACATATC
>JBAVPH010000095.1:0-7005 GCA_049692855.1 Candidatus Babeliales bacterium
CTGCACAATACATTGGATCTGCAAAAGCTAAAAAAAAGGGTAAATTATAGGCGCCAGGGCCACATTTGTCAGCAGCAAAAACCATAAAAGATTCAGCAGGGCGTGGTTCCTTGCGTTCATAATTAAAAGTAATTTCTGCAACACCAGGGCCAGCACCACGAATGTTTGCAGAAGGGGCATCAGCTAACAAATCTTGACCAGCACCATAACAACCACAATCGTTAGCAAATTTAGTTGCTTTTAAAAATGTATCCCAGGCGAATTGATGAATTGCTGCATTATTACTTCCTTTTTTATGTGACATAATAATAGCAATATCATCACCCGTATGCGTAATCATGCCATCAATAAGTAAACCTTCTTTAATTGCAGTAATAACATTTTTTTTTGCTGCCATAAGCATAGCAGCAGTTGGTTTTGTATGGCCGCCAATGGAGCCAACATCAGCTTTAATAACAGAAAGAGTTATTTCCATTTTTTGCTCCTTTTTTTGACTTTCTCGTCTCTTTTTTATACTATTCAATAACTAAGTTTAGTCATTTTTTTCTTATTATAAAGCTATTTTATGAAACTTTCACTTGCATGGATTTTTGATCATATTGCTGCTAATTGGAGAACTCTTGATATGCAACAACTCGTTGCAGCATTTAACAGTACAACTGCTGAAATTGAATCCTGGCATAAAATTGCTTTTCCAGTAAATTTTTTTTCTCTAGCGCAAGTTACTGCAATAAATAATGATTATATAACTCTTTATTCTCCAGAACATAATACTGAGTTTCAATTACCATCGCGTGAGCAGGTAGCTCATAAGCAATGGTATCTTATTCGTATTGATGATACATGTTCATGGGCTACGATACGTGATATGGGAGGAGAAAAAGAAGGGATGCTTCCTATTTTGCAAGTGCAAGAACCCTTGCGAACTGGCGCGTGGAAAAAGCAAATAGAATTATATGATTATGTTTTGGAAATTGACAATAAATCAGTTACTCATAGACCAGATTTGTGGGGACATCGCGGATTCGCACGTGAAATTGCAGCAATACTAGGAAAAGAGCTCAAACCATTAACAACGTTTTTGCAAGAAAAAAAAATTAAATCATTTTCCCAACAAGCCTCCGTCAGCGATCTTACCCCTTTTTCAATAGATATTAAAGATTTATCAGTATGCCAACGATTTGCGGGTCTCTATTTGCCGGCGGTTGAGTATAATGCATCATCATTATGGATGGCGCTTCGCTTAAGTCGTACTAATAATCGGCCAATTAATGCGATTGTTGATAGCGCGAACTATGTTATGCTTGACCTTAGCCAACCAATGCACACCTATGATGCAACAAAAATTAAAAATAAATCTATTATTGTTCGCTATGCACAACCAAAAGAAAAATTAACTGTTTTAGATGGCCAGAAACTAATCTTAACAGAAAACGATCTCGTTATCGCTGATAATGAAAAAGCAATTGGTCTTGCCGGCATAATGGGAGGGGAAAATACTGCTGTTGTGAAACAAACAAAAGCTATTTTTTTAGAATCTGCCTGTTTTGATCCTGTTACTATCAGGTGGACTACATTGCGCTATAAAATGCGGACAGAAGCATCAAGTCGTTTTGAAAAAGGACTTGATCCAAATCAAAATATTTCTGCCATTATGAGATTTTTACAATTATTAGATGACGCTCATATTTCTTATACAACTGATGGTCTTATAACGTCAGTTGGCTCATCCACAAAGCCAGGGCATATTCAGGTAACATTAAGTTTTATTAATAAAAGACTTGGAACAACAATGGCAGCAGAAAAAGTAGTAAATATTCTGCAATCATTAATGTTTATTATAGAAAGACAAGAACAAAAGGATGATATACTTTTTGTGATTACTGTTCCAACATTTCGTGCAAAAGATGTAACTATTAAAGAAGACATAGTGGAAGAAATAGGTCGCTTTTTTGGCTATGATGCTATTCAGTTTGTTTTGCCAACGCGTATTTTACAGCCAACAAATTTACAAGCACCGATCCGGCTTCGAAAAATTAAACAATTGCTCAGTTTTGGTTTATCTATGCGTGAAATACAAAATTATTCATTTTTTGATGAATCATTTTTACGTAAAATTAATTGGGAACCGACTAAAACTGTTTCAGTAACTGATCCTGTATCAGAAAATTTTAAACGATTAGTAACATCATTAGTACCCCATTTATTCCAAGCAGTTGCAGAAAATAACGTTCAGTATAAACAATTGCGTTTTTTTGAATGGGCACGTATTTGGACAAAAGAAAAAGATGATATTAATGAGTGTAAAACACTTGCAGGAATTATGTTTAACCAAACGCAGCCCCTTGATTTTTATGAAGCAAAGGCAATGTTAAATAAATTATTTGTATTGCTTGATTGTTCTATGGAATGGAAACAAGTTGGGCAGGTACCATTTCCTTGGTTTGTTCCATTTCAAACTGCCTCACTTTATTATGAAGGAGCAGAAAAAGGAATAGCTGGTATGATAGATCCATTATTTTTAAAGCATATTTGTCCGGGGGGAAGTGCTTTTATTTTTGAACTTAATGGAGATTTCTTACTTCAAGTAAAAGCGAAGCAGCAACAATTTAAACCATTACCAAAATATCCAGTAGTAAGTCGTGACCTGAGCATGCTTGTTCCATTATCACTAACGGTTGATAAGTTACAAGAGTCAATAAAAAGAGTTGCAAGTAATATTGTGAAAATAGAACTTATTGATTTTTTTGAAAAAGCAGGCTGGGAAGATCATCGTTCAGTAACTTTCCGACTAATAATACGTGATGATCGTAAAACGTTAACAAAAGAAGAAATAGATTTATTATGGGATAAGGTAAAGACTGTGGTGACAAAAGAGGGAGCAACTGTCAGATAGCTATGTCTTATAAAATTCCTATTTTAGCAAGTAGTATCATTTTCTTTTTTGATCGTTTGACAAAATATTATATATTACACATGCATTTACCGCAGTGGATTATTAATCGATTTATTTCCATTCGACCGATATTCAATCGTGGTATTTCATGGGGAATATTTCATTCGACAAATAATTGCATCTTTATTATTGTCAGTTCTGCTATTGCCTTGATTACCATAATGCTTCTTTTTTATACTTATTGGCGCTGGAGGCAAGGATTTTACATAGGTGGGGAGTGTTTAGTGCTTGCTGGTTCTTTTTCTAACATTATGGATCGTTTTATGTATCAAGGAGTTATAGATTTTATATCATTATCAATTAATACATGGTCCTGGCCTATATTTAATATTGCGGACGTTGCTATTGTTATTGGCATTGGAATCATGATTATGCAAGGACTAAAAGAATAATGAAATTATTATCATTTTATACATTTATAGCAACATTAGGCCCTATTGGTTATTTAACAGCGCCCGGCACAATGGCAACGATTGTTACGATTCCCATGGTATTTTGGTTACAGAAACTTTTCCCTACATCAATTGTTTATGGCGGCATTGTTGGAGGTATTACTTTTTTGTCATTATGGATAGTTCATAAGGCTCAACCATACTTTAAGCGTCGTGAAGATCCACCAGAGATAGTTCTCGATGAATTGGCTGGTTGTCTTATCACATTTTGGGCTATACCATTAAGTACCACGTCAGTTATTATTGGCTTATTGTTGTTTCGTTTTTTTGATATTCTTAAAGTAGGTTTCATTCGATATGCAGAGCAGCTCAATGGCTCATGGGGCATTATGTTGGATGATGTTATTGCTGCTTTGGTAGCTAATTTAATTTTGCGGTTAATTTTTTAGTAATATGTTAAAAGCATTCAAAAGAACATTATATAATGTTCTTACTATTATTGTTGCACCACCATTTTGTGCGTATTGTAAAACATTTTTAACGTGTGAACTTGTTCTTTGTATACAATGTAAAAATACAATTTCTCCCATAGTGTCAATTACTCGATCTGTTACTCAAAAATATAGTATGAAAATTTTTGCTATTTCAGATTACCAAGATCCATTAAAAAAACTTATCCTTGCCAAGCGGTGGGGAAATAGAACAGCAAGTAAACAACTTGGCCAATTGCTATGGCAACTGAGTCATATTAAACAAGTTAATTTTGATTATATTGTGCCAATCCCGTTGCATTGGACGCGTTTTGCGCGAAGGGGATTTAATCAAGCAGAAGAGATTGCCCAAATAATAGCAGAAAAAAGCGGAAAACCGGTAATAAATATACTTAAACGGTCTAAGCGGACTGCTTATCAATCACAATCGGTATATACAAAACGAAATCAAAATGTAGAAAATGCTTTTATTATTGAAAAACTAGATAAAGCGCAATTTAAGAATAAGCATTTACTCCTTATCGATGATCTAATGACAACGGGTGCTACATTGCAGGTGGCGGCACGTACATTGTTGCAATTAAAACCACAAATAATTACTGCTGCAGTAGTTTGCCGTGTCATATAAAAGCCCAGGAAAAAATCCTAGGCTTTTTTATCAGTGATTATATTTTTTTATTAATTTTCCTCACATACAGCAGCAGCTAATTTTTTTTGTATTTCTTCTTGCTCTTCAGTAGCTTGATTTTTTTGTTTTTCAAAAAGTTCTTGTGCTGATGAAAAAATGTTTTTAGAGGCTGTATTTATTTTCTTAAATTTAACCATAGATGAAAGTGATTTATCAACTATTTGTTCACACATCACATTCCCTTTTTCAAGAGTGCTCTGTATAGAAGCAAAACAGTTTTGTAAGGTGAGTATATCGAAATTTTGTCCTCTTTTACATGCTTTATTGAAATCAAGCAAATCTGCTTCAGTAAATTGAATGCCTTCTGACGTACCTTTTTTCCGAGTACTGCTTTTAAAAAGAAAACGGGCAGCTGCTAATTTTCTTTGTTTATTTTCTGAATTTTTCATTCTTGTCACTATAGAAGTTTGAAGGGGAGTTGGATGTGCTGTTAAGGAATCAATAGCACAACATTCATCGCTATCTTGAATTAATATTTGTAAGGAATCAGTTATCTCTTTTGTTGCAGTACTTAAAGTGCTTTTTTTGGTTTTTTCACGAGCATGTCTTAATCCTTTTCTAATATTACCACGTTTTGGAGACCACCATGAAAGATCATAGTAATTGGCTGCATCGCATGTTTCTGAATCTATGTCAGAATCATTTTCATCAGAATCATTTTCATCAGAATTATTTTCATCATTGAATTCTTCACCTATTATTTGAGAAATAACTAATTTTTTAGTTAAGGGAGTATATTCAACATCTCCGGGTTTAAGAGATTTTTTTTGGATACCACGACGTATTCTGTCTAGTCGAAAGAGTTTATTTGCTTCAAAATCAAAAAGCTGGGCAAATATTGTTTTTGCGTATTCAGTGTAGTTATACCATAGATCATTATACAGTGCTAAATCTTCTTCATTTAGTTGAATATTTGCTTTATTCAAAATAATAGAATTAGCTACTTTAAATCTTTTGAAAATATTCTCACTAATAATTAATGCGTTAATTAATGTATTAGTTTTTAATTTTTCTGGTAAAGCTTTAACTATTAATTGTTGAAGCTGTTCAAAATCTGTTGAATTTTTTTTATATAATTCATGTAGTCCATCAGTTAATGTCTTTTTTGCGGTTGATCTTTCTTCTTTGGAGATAGTTTGTTTTTCTGTGTATTGAGTAGCATAAAATACTGGATAACCAGTTATAACACTTTCTTCGCTTCTACAAAAATTAATAGCTTCTTGAAGTTCTGTATCAACCGCAGGAGTTTCTACTATTTCTGTATTATCATCAAGCTCAGTGTCAGAGTTGGGTTCATTGGTAATGGTTTGAGTGCCTATTGTTGCTGTATTGTTATCAGATTCGATATCAGAATTATTATTGTTATCATTGCTTTCTTGATCTAAATCTGAGTCTGAATCTGAGTCTGATATAAGGGGAGATAAAAATTCATCTTTAGGTTCAGATGATGTTTCATTAAGAGCAGTTGGATTTTTACGTTGATCAATTGAATCTGTGCTATCATACTGAATAACTTTAACAGCATGTAGATTGGTAGCTATGGTAAGTAATAAGGTTAAATTGAGAAAAAGAGATGATTGTTTCATAATCGCTCCTTTTTAAAATATTTAATATTTTACACTTCTTAAACTCTAGTATTTCTGAATTAAAAAATAAAGAAAATTATTAAAGAGGATAAATAGTTTTTATACTAACCTGTCCATGATAGGAACTTGTAAATAATTTATTATGTGATAATATAACCATCATGTTAAAATGTTAATATTGTCGCTTATAATTAAACTAAAAAGGGTAGCCATGAAGGCGCAAGGAAATTTAAGTAAAAACGTAGTAATAACAATATTTATTATAGTCATAGCATTATTATTATTATTTTTTGGCTATAAGTGGTTTGGCAAAAAAGAAGCAGTATTGCCAATAAAAAAGGTAACGGCCGAAAAAATGAAGCCTACCGGCAAGGTCCTCATCTCCTGGCAAGAAGGTCAAACAAAAGAAATACCAGTCATTACAACAGATAGTTTACAAGAAGAAAAAAATAAATTATTTAAAACAAATCCACAGCTTAAAACAATGATGGCATTTATGGATGAAAAGGAATTAGATCGTAACCTTTCAGAAGGTCTGATGAATCAATCAATTGTTGATCGCTATATTGAAGAAAATAATATAAATCAAAATTCAGATTATCAAACGGAATTGCAAGAAGGATATAAGGCGGTAGAACGTATGATTAATACAAAATTCTTTAGCCAATTATTTCCAGCGCAAGTAACTGATGCAGAAGTAAAAAGTTTTTATGACAAAAATAAGGACATGGTTCCAGATTTATTAGTTTCGCGCGGTGGCGTTGAAGCAAGGGGAATAATGTTTGATAATGAAAAACTGGCAAATGAGTTTTTAAGCACAGTAAAAGAAGAAAAGAATTTTCAGCAGGCTCTTCAAAAAGCAGGATTAGCAAATAAAGAAAAAGATTTTAAG
>JBAVPH010000096.1:0-2851 GCA_049692855.1 Candidatus Babeliales bacterium
AATACATCTTTTCATTATGACAAAGCGTATCTCACTTCGCAAACTTTCGTTTGCTTTGTTCACTCAGATGATGCCCATTCATCCCCAGGCTTATAAAGCCCTGGGGTTTTCTGGTCATTTTAATAAACCTTTTGCTCAAAGAAGGTGCCGATAAAGATCTACAAGGCGATATTGGCGATACGCCATTACACTGGGCTGCGAAAAATGGTCAAACAGAAACAGTAAATCTGTTAATTAATGCTCATGCTAATAAAGATTTGCAAAATGATATTGGCTTTACACCGTTACATTGGGCTGCAGAATCTGGACACACAGAAACAGTAAGGGCGTTAATTAATGCTCATGCTAATAAGGATCTACTAAATGTTAAGGGCAATACACCATTACACCTTGCTATAGAAGGTGGTTATGTAAAAATAGTGGAATTATTAATCGAAGCTGATGCTAATAAAAATCTAGAAAATGCTAATGGCGATACACCGCTACACCTTGCTATAAAAGAGGATTATCTAGAAATAGGGGAATTATTAATTAAATCGTATAATAGATTTTTGCAAAATACAGATGACAATACACCATTAGATCTTGCTACTTTACATACTTATGCCAATAGATCTTTGCAAAATACAGATGGCAATACACCATTACACCTTGCTACTTTACATAATCATAAAGAAATAGCCGAATTATTAACTTTTGTTGATATAAATTTACAAAATAATGATGGTCATACATCATTAGCACTTGCTGCATTGTATGGTCATGTAGAAATAGTAGAATCATTAATCGAAGCTGGTGCCAATATAGGTTTGCAAAGTACTAATAGCTATAGTCCCTTACACTGGGCTGCACAGCGTGGTCATGTAGAAATAGTGGAATTATTAATCAAAGCTGGTGCTGATAAAGACTTGCAAAGCAAAGATGATAATACACCACTACAACTTGCTGCATATTATGGTCATACAGAAATAGTAAGATTCTTACTTGATGCTGGTGTTAATACTGATCTACGAAGTAGTAAGGGTGCTCCATTACATAGTGCTTCATATCGGGGTTACGTAGAAATAGTAAAATTATTACTCAATAAGGGTACTAATGCTGATCTACGAAGTAAGGGAGATAGTGCATTATCTATTGCTGTATACCATGGACATACAGAGATAGTAAAACGATTACTTGATAAAGGTGCTAATAAATTATTACCTAATAATGAAGGAATAATGCCATTACATTGTGCTGCAATGCATGGTCACAGAGACATAGTGAAACTTTTGTTCGATCCTGAAACTAAAGATTTACAAGATAACGATGGACGTACGCCATTACATTGGGCCGCAGTAAATGGACATACAGATATAGTAAATTTTTTGCGTGATGAAGGTGCCAATGAATTATTACCTAATAATAACGGAATGATACCATTACATTATGCTGCAGTATTTAATCAGAAAGAAGTAGTAAAAGTTTTACTTAATGATATTAATAAAGATCTATCTGATAATGAAGAAATGACAGCGTTGCACCATGCTGCATTCAGGGGCCATACAGAAGTAGTAAAAGTATTACTTGAAAAAGGTGCTAATAAAGACTTGCAAGATAAAGATGGTCGGACTCCATTACACTGTGCTGCAGGCTGTGGGTATGTAGAAGTAGTAAAAGCATTAGTTGAGAAAGGTGCGAATAAAGACTTGCAAGATAAATATGGTGCTGCTCCATTACACCATGCTGCATTCAGGGGCCATACAGAAGTAGTAAAAGTATTGCTTGAGAAAGGTGCGAATAAAGACTTGCAAGATAAATATGGTGCTGCCCCATTACACCATGCTGCATTCAAGGGGCATGCAGAAGTAGTAAAAGCATTACTTGAGAAAGGTGCTAATAAAGACTTACAAGATAAAGATGGTGATGCCCCATTACACAAAGCTGCATATTGGGGGCATGCAGAAATAGTAGAAGTATTACTTAAGGCAGGTGCTAATAAAGACTTACAAGATAAAAATGGTGTTGTCCCATTACACGAAGCTGCAGGCTGTGGGAATGCAGAAGTAGTAAAAGTATTGCTTAAGGCAGGTGCTAATAAAGACTTACAAGATAATTATGGTGATGCCTCATTACACAAAGCTGCATTCAGGGGCCATACAGAAGTAGTAGAAGCATTACTTAAGGCAGGTGCTAATAAAGACTTACAAGTTAAAAATGGTGCTGTCCCATTGCACGAAGCTGCACGCTGTGGGAATGCAGAAGTAGTAAAAGTATTACTTGAGAAAGGTGCAAATAAAGACTTGCAAGATAATAATGGTAATACCCCATTAGCAATTGCTTTAATGAAAGGACATATAACGATAGTGAAACTGTTGCGAGATAATTTGAATGATTCTGCTACATCGTGCTGTATTCAATAATATCGTAAGAACAGGTAAGTATTACTGCCAGTGCTACAAAATAATATAATTTTACACTATTATCCTTGTACAATATGGCTATACGATAACAGCAAACTAGTATTTAGCACTAACGCTAAAAAAGGTTTAAAAAATAAACATGGAAAGTCAACATTAGATTTAGCTAAAAGATATAATTATGAAAAATAATTAGGTTATTAACTACATAGATAGTAATAAAAAATTTATGAAAAACTTATTAAAAAATTTGTTTTTTAGCATAATACTTATTTCTATATCATCTTTTGCAATGGAAATAGAAAATATACAAAATAATTTTTTTAATGCTATAGATGAAGGAGATTTAGAGGCAATAGAAAAAATTGTTGCTGCTAATAGTAATATTATTAATGCAAAAGATAAGGAAGGGCATACATCATTGCATTTTGCGGCACAACATAGTCATACAG
>JBAVPH010000097.1:0-11991 GCA_049692855.1 Candidatus Babeliales bacterium
GCGACTTAATGTCTAACTTCCATTTAGGTAAAAGTGGTGTTCGTAGATCTTTTGGTAAAATTGAAGATATAGTACCAGTTCCTAATTTAATTGAGATACAATCTTCATCATTTAATGACTTTGTTCAACTTGATTATTTACCTGAAGAACGTGAATTAATAGGGCTTGAAAAAGTTTTACGTGATATTTTCCCTATTGATTATGAAGATAAATTATCATTAGAATATGTAAGCTATGAACTTGGGCATTGGGCTTGCACTTGCGGTAAGTTAACGGGAATTGAAAATCGTTATCGTTGGCATTGTTCTTCTTGTGATAAATCTGAATGCTCACGATTAAGTGAAGATCTTGCCTGTCCATTTTGTAAAGAAAAAACAGCACGTTATATAACTTGTTCAAATTGTTTGGCTCGTGTATCAATGCAATTAGCAATGACATTAAGTGAATGTCGTACAAGTGGTCAGACCTTTTCGATGCCATTAAAAATTAGAATACAGCTTATTAGTTGGACAGTTGATGAGGCTGGTAATAAAATAATTCGTGATATTAAAGAACAGGACATATTTTTTGCAGATTTACCGGTTATGGCAGATCTTTATGAAAAAAATGACCAATTTAAACTTGGTAATTTTGGTACTTTTCTTATTAATGGAGTTGATAGAGTTGTTGTGAGTCAATTACATCGTTCTCCTGGTGTAGTTTTTTCACAAAGTAAAAAAATAAAAGATTATCAAGGAAAACCATATTATTTAGCTCGTATTATTCCAATGCGAGGATCATGGATTGATTTTGAATTTGATAGTAATGATTATCTTTATGTTCGTATAGATAAAAAGAAAAAATTTTTTGTTACTACTTTTTTGCAAGCGCTTGGCTTTTTACGTGATGAAATTGCTTCTTTTTTTTATAAGTTTGATACAATTACCTATAAAGACAATAAATTTTTTAGAACAATTGATGATACCTTAATTGGACATCGATTTGAAAAGGGTATGATCCCTGAAGGTAAAGAAAAAGAATTTATTGGTCGACGTATTACAAAAGATTTAATTGCTAAATTACATAAAGATGGATTTTCTGTTCTTACGTTAAAAGAATCAAGTTTGTTAAATAAAGTATTTGCTCGCGATGTTGTTGACCCTGAAACGGGAGAAGTATTAGTTGAGCAAGGAGATACGGTAACAGAAAAGCGTATCAATCAATTGAAAAAATTCAAATCACTTACCTTTGAGTTAATTCAATCATTTGGTTATGCTTTGCAGCCTACAATTGCAATGACATTAGCGCAAGATCGTTGTTTTTCAGAAGAAGATGCATTAAAAGAGCTCCATGCGCGTGTTTGGCCAGGGGATAGTGCTTCATTAAAAGAAATTAAAGAACGATTTTATAATTTATTTTTTAATAGTCGTTTTTATGATTTGACTCGTGTTGGTCGTATTCGTATGAATCGAAAGCTTGATCTTTCTATTCCAGTTGAGACATTAACACTAACAAAAGATGATATCATCTCAACAATTCGTTATTTAGTAAATTTACGTGAACGAGGTGAAGGTGAGCTTGATGATATTGATCATCTTGGCAATAGACGGGTACGATTGGTTGGTGAATTACTTAACAATCAAATGTATCTAGGATTCACTCGAATTGAACGTATTGTGCGAGAGCGGTTTCGAATTCAAGAAGCACATGGCGCGCTTATGCCACAAGATTTTCTCAACGTAAAACCAGTAAGTGCTGTTTTACGAGAATTTTTTGGTTTAGGTCAATTATCACAATTTATGGATCAGACTAATCCATTAGCAGAATTAGCGCATAAAAGACGATTATCTGCTCTTGGGCCGGGTGGTGTATTAAAAGATCGAGCTACATTTGAAATTCGTGACGTTCATGCTTCGCATTATGGTCGAATTTGTCCAATTGAAACACCAGAAGGACAAACAGTAGGGTTAATTTCTTCTCTTGCTACTTATGCAATGGTAAATGATTTAGGTTTCATTGAAACAGCATATCGACCAATTGTTAATAGTAAAATAAAAAAAGATGTTGTTTTTATGGATGCATTTCAGGAAAGCAAACAATATATTGCACAAGCAGAAGCAGCTAAACCCGATTCAAATAAATTAGAAGGCGATAAAATATTTGCTCGTTATGAGGGAAATTTTTTATATGTTGATGCAAATAAAGTAGATTATATTGATTTATCTCCAAAACAACTTGTTTCGGTTTCCACAGCACTTATTCCATTTTTAGAACATGATGATGCTGTACGTGCATTGATGGGAGCAAATATGCAACGACAAGCGGTACCGCTTGTCAAGGCAAGTTCTCCTGTTGTTGCGACGGGGATGGAAAAAGAAATTGTAAAATCATCAGGGGCGGTCATTACAGCAAAACGTGCTGGCGTTGTTGAATATGTTTCTTCAGAAAAAATAATTATACGTGCACAAGAAGATGAATTTTTGAATATGGAAAATTGGATTGCACAAGGTATTGAGACATATTATCTGAAAAAATTTCAACGTTCAAGTTACAGTACATGGATTCATCATACACCAATTGTTAAATCAGGGGATAAGGTTGAAGTTGGTGATGTTATAACGAATGGTGCTGCCATTAATAATGCTGAATTGGCACTTGGAACTAATTTGCTTGTCGCATTTATGCCATGGAATGGTTACAATTTTGAAGATGCTATTATATTAAATAAGCGTTTAGTGGCAGATGATGCAATGACATCTGTTCATATTGAAGAATATGTTGTTGATTCACGTGATACAAAATTAGGACCAGAAGAAATTACTCGTGATATACCTAATATTAGTGATGCTGTATTGGCAACATTAGATGAGGACGGCATTGTTCGTATTGGAACTCGAGTAAAACCAGGAGATGTTTTAGTTGGGAAAGTAACCCTCAAAGGAGATATACAATTTTCTCCAGAGGAAAAATTATTACGGGCTATTTTTGGAGAAAAATCTCGAGAAGTACGTGATACTTCGTTACGAGTACCTCCAGGAATAGAAGGTACTGTTATCAATATAAAAATCTTTTCTCGAAGTGGTTCTCGTAAAGATGCTCGTTATCGAAAAGAAGTTAATAAAGAAATAGCAAAGCTTGAAGTAGATTTTGGACAACATACAACATTTTTAGAACAAATGATTGTCACTAAAATTTGTAAATTATTGGAAGGAGCTGTTCCTTCAGCTCGTGTAAAAATATTTAAAGGCCGAACATTTACTAAGCAGTTTTTGCAAGATAAATCATTAGATGAGTTATGGAAATTACAGGCAAAAGCTAAAGATGTTAATGATAAAATAAAACAACTGCAACATTTGCATGAAAACCAATTGCGAATTTTAGAAGGACTGAAAGAAGAACGAATTAGCAAACTAAAACGAGGGGATTCATTACCATCCGGTGTCATTAAAATGGTGAAAGTATTTATCGCAATGAAACGGCCAGTTTCTGTTGGTGATAAACTTGCTGGACGTCATGGAAATAAAGGGGTGGTCTCTATTATTGTACCACGAGAGGATATGCCACATTTAGAAGATGGCACACCGGTTGATATCGTTTTAAATCCGCTTGGGGTACCTTCTCGTATGAATGTTGGGCAAATTTTAGAAACAGCTTTAGGTTTAGTAGGAAAAGAATTAGGTAACAAAATAGACAAATTTCTACAAAAAAACAATATAGCTGAAGTCAAAAAAATATTAAATCAAAATTATGGTTTACAATTAATTACTGATTATGAAAAATCATATGGGAAAGATGGGCTTATGGAACTTGCTCGTCAAACAGCAAAATCAGGAGTATTTTTCAGAACGCCAATTTTTGATGGGGCACAATTTGATGAAGATATTAAGCCAATGATGGAAAAATTGGATTTATCGACATCTGGTGCATTTAAATTACGTGATGGCCGGACGGGGGAATATTTTGATCAACCAGTAACAACAGGCTTTATTTATATGATGAAGCTAAATCATATGGTTGAAGATAAATTGCATGCACGGTCAGTTGGCCCTTATTCCTTGGTGACGCAGCAACCATTAGGTGGTAAAGCACAACAGGGGGGACAGCGATTAGGTGAAATGGAAGTCTGGGCTCTTGAAGCTTATGGTGCAGCATATACGTTACAAGAAATGTTAACATACAAGTCTGATGATGTGAGTGGGAGGCATAAGGCATATCAATCAATCGTACGAGGTGAAGATGTTCCTGAACCAGGAGTCCCAGAATCATTTAATGTCTTAATTAAAGAATTGCAAAGTTTAGGGTTACAAGTAGATTTACTCAAAATGGGCAAGGAGAATGTCAGTGAGTAATCAAATGTTAGAACGTTTTAAAGAATATATTGGTATTACACGGTTTAATGCAATACGAATAGGACTTGCATCTCCAAAAAAAGTTCGCTCTCTTTCCTATGGAGAAATAAAGAAAATAGAAACAATTAATTACCGAACGCTCAAACCAGAACGGGATGGTCTTTTTTGTGCGCGTATTTTTGGGCCAATAAAAGATTGGGAATGTAATTGTGGAAAATATAAACGCATGAAACATCGGGGGGTAACCTGCGAAAAATGTGGTGTAGAAGTTATTCAATCACGTGTGCGTCGAGAACGAATGGGGCATATAGAATTGGTTGCGCCAGTTTGTCATATTTGGTATTTGAAAGGCATTCCAAGTTATTTGGGTCTTATTATGGATATGCCAGTTAAAAACTTAGAGCGTGTTATTTATTTTGATTTGAGTATGGTAGTGCATCAAGGTTCATCACCATATCCAATTAAAACGTTATTAACTACTACTGAATATGAAGATTATATTGCCGCACATTCAGATGACACAGAATTTGCTGCTGAAAGTGGAGCAGAAGCCATTCGCATATTTTTAAGTAAAATGGATATACCTCTTGAACTTGATAAATTAAAAAAAGATTATCAAAAAACTGGATCAGTGGCGATGCGTCATAAATTGATGCGTCGTATGAAAGTTTTGACTGGTCTTTTGCAAGCTAATTTAAGTCCAGAGTGGATGGTTTTGACTGTTTTACCTGTTTTACCACCGGATTTGAGACCATTGGTTCCACTTGAAGGGGGACGATTTGCAAGTTCTGATTTAAATGAATTGTACCGGCGAGTAATTAATAGAAACATTCGTTTACAGAGATTAATAGAAATAGAAGCCCCATCTGTTATTATTAAAAATGAAAAACGGATGTTACAAGAAGCAGTCGATGCATTAATCGATAATGGAAGAAGAGGGCAACCAATTCGTGGTTCTAACAGGCGCGCGTTGAAATCACTTAGTGAAATGCTTCGTGGGAAACAAGGTCGTTTTCGACAAAATTTACTTGGACGTCGTGTTGATTATTCAGGGCGTTCAGTTATTGTTGTTGATCCTGAATTACAAATGAATCAATGTGGTATTCCAAAAGCAATGGCTCTTGAATTATTTAAGCCATATGTCTATGCCGGTTTGCTTGAATGGGAATTAGCACCAAATATGAGAATAGCACGTCGAATGGTGGAAGAATTAGAGCCAGAAATTTGGGACGTACTTGAGAATGTTGTTCGTGGACGACCAGTATTACTTAATCGAGCACCGACGTTGCACAGGCTTGGTATTCAAGCATTTTTCCCTATTTTAGTTGATGGAAAAGCAATTAAAATTCATCCATTAGTTTGTGGTGCATTTGGTGCTGATTTTGATGGTGATACAATGTCTGTTCATATTCCATTAAGTAATAAGGCACAAGAAGAGAGTAAGCGATTAATACTTTCAACAAAAAATATTCTTTCTCCTGCTAATGGGCGTCCATTGACAGTGCCTTCACAAGATATGGTTCTTGGCTTGCACTATATGACAAAAATTAGAGATTTATCTAAGGGTGAGGGTATTATTTTTGCGAATGTTAAAGAAGTTATTACCGCATTTCAATGCCAAGAAGTAGCATTACATGCGCGTATAAAATTACGATTAAAAGATAAGAGTGTTGTTGATACAACGGTGGGACGTGTTTTATTTTTTGAAGTGTTACCAGAAGGTACGGAATTTTTCTGGGTTAATAAGATAATGAAAAGCAGTGATATAGTAAAGTTAATAGAAAAAATTTATTATCGTTTTGGTGATAAAGTTACTGTTCACTGTCTTGACAGTATAAAAAAACTTGGATTTTCTTATGCAACTACTGGTGGTCTTTCTTTATCAATAGAAGATCTTGTAATTCCAAAACAACGAGAATCAGTGCTTCAAAAAGCAGAAAAGGAAGTACAAAAAGCAGAAAAGCTTTACATGGATGGAATTATTACTAATGGTGAGCGTTATAATAAAGTCATTAGCATTTGGGACTATGCAACATTAGATATTGCAAATTTTATGTATCAAGATCTAGAAAACCAAGATAAAGAAGCATTTTTAAATAAAAATAAAAAATTCAAATCGTTCAATTCTATTTTTATGATGCTCGAATCGGGTGCCCGTGGATCAAAAGATCAAATTAAGCAGCTAGTTGGTATTCGTGGTAATATGGCAAAACCAACTGGCGAAATTATGGAGACACCAGTCAAGACAAACTTTAAAGAAGGATTACGAGTATTTGAATACTTTATTTCGACAACTGGTGCACGAAAAGGTCAATCAGATACAGCATTAAAAACAGCAAATTCTGGTTATTTAACGCGGCGATTAGTTGATGTTGCACAAGATGTTGTAATTACGATGTACGATTGCAAAACAATTGGTTACATAGAAATTGAAGATTTAAAGGAATCTGGAGATATTATTTATGCAATGCCAGGACGCGTTTTAGGGCGGGTGGTAGCGGCGGATGTAAAAGATCCAGTTACCGGAGAATTACTCATAACTCAGGGAAGTATTATTGACCGTGAAATTACGGAAAAAATTGCTGATTCAGCAGTTTCGAAAATATTAGTACGTTCTGTTCTTACTTGCCAGGCAAGGCAAGGAGTTTGTGTTTTATGTTATGGGTACGATCTTTCAAAAGGTAAATTGATAGACATTGGAACAACCGCAGGAGTTATTGCAGCACAATCTATTGGTGAACCTGGTACTCAGCTTACTATGAGAACATTCCATCTTGGTGGAACTGCAAGTGGTTTTGCTGAACAACCATTTTTTGTTACAAAACATGATAGCATTGTGCAATGGCGTGGTATTAGCACAGTAATTAATCGTGAAGGTGACATGGTTGTTATGAGTAGAAAGGCAAAACTAGTACTTCTTTCTAAAGATGGTCGAGAAATGCAGCAAAATGATTTAGAATACGGATCAATCATCTATGTTAAAGATAAACAAGAGGTAAAAAAAGGAACGAAGCTTGCGCAATGGGACCCAAATAATAAAGTATTGCTTACTGAAAAAGCAGGAAAAATTGAATTTGTTGATCTTATTGAGAATATTACATATCAGGAAGTATTTAATGATGCTACCCGTAAATCAAGCTATATTGTATCTGATATTCGAAGTGAAAAATATCAGCCAGCATTAAGTATTACCGATGCAGAAGGTAATGAATTAGCTCAATACTTTTTACCATCAGGGTCTTATTTAAATGTGAAAAATCAGCAGGAAGTAGAAGTAGGTGATATATTAATTAAAATTCCACGTAAGATGTTTAAAACAAAAGATATTTCAACAGGATTACCAAGAATTGCAGAATTATTTGAAGCGCGTGTGCCCAAAGATGCAGCGATTATTGCAGATATTGACGGTGAGATTATTGTTGGTGGATTACATCGTGGTTTACGGAAAGTAAGTGTTGTTTCTGGCAGTGAAACATACGATTATTTTGTTCCTCGTGGTAAGCAGCTCAATGTTGTTAATGGTGAGCAAGTAAATGCTGGTGACCAAATTACAACCGGGTTACCGGTATTACATGATATGCTTCGTATTTTAGGACCCGATATCGTACAACGTTATTTAGTTGATCAAATTCAAGAGATTTATTGTCTACAAGGAATAAATATAAATGATCGTCATGTTGAATTAATTGTACGCCAGATGATGAGAAAAGTGCGAATTATTGATGCAGGAGATACTGATTTTCTTATTGGTGATCGTGTTGATCGTATTCAGCTTCAAGTAGTTAATAGCATGTTACAAGCACAAGGTAAGCGTTCTGCGAGAGCAAAACCAGTTCTTTTGGGTATTACACAAGGATCACTTGATACACAAAGTTTTATTTCAGCAGCATCATTCCAAGAAACAACAAGAATTCTTTCTGAAGCAGCTATGTCCGGTCAAGTTGATCATTTATATGGCTTGAAAGAGAATGTGATTGTTGGAAAATTGATCCCAGCAGGTACTGGAATAAAATCATTCCGAGAAAAATATTTAGATACGGATTTCTCTGAGCTTGGGCAGATGCAGCAAAAAGAACAATCTGAAAGCAGTATTATATAGCTATGGAAAAAGGCGCGTAGCTCAGTGGCAGAGCACTGCTTTGACGTAGCAGGGGTCAGCGGTTCAATCCCGCTCGCGCCTACCAAAATTTTTAAGAATGAAAATTGGTAATTTTTGAGAATTGTGAGTATACTAAGAGGAAAATAAGAAATAAGGTACGATTCTATGGCATTAAATAAAGAAGAAAAAAAGGATATAGTAAAGAATTTTGGAAAAAACCCAAAAGATTCAGGGTCTGCTGAAGTACAAGTTGCTTTTTTAACAAAAAATATTAATTATTTAACTGACCACTGTAAAAAAAATCCAAAAGATTTTAGTTCAAGACGTGGTTTATTGAAAATGGTTTGTCAACGACGAACTTTTTTACGTTATATTAAGCAAAAAGATGCAGAAAAATATTCAGGATTAATTAAGAAATTAGAATTACGTAAATAATAAAAAAATAGGTTATACTTTTGTTACCTATTTATTGAGTAGGTTTTTTTAAATGGTAAAAACATTTCGTTTAGATGAATTTGATTTTAAAGTTGAAATTGGTAAAGTAGCGCAACAAGCGGATGGTTCTATTTGGTTGCAACAGGGTGGTACCGTTATTTTAGCTACCGTAGTTTCTGCCCCTCCAAAAGATTTTCCTGGTTTCCTTCCTCTTACTATTGATTATCGTGAGCAGTATTCTGCGGCTGGTAAAATTCCAGGTGGATATTACAAAAGGGAAGGAAAATTAAGTGATCGTGAAATATTGACAAGTCGTCTTATTGATCGTGCTGTGCGTCCATTATTTCCTGAAACGTTTTTTAATCAAATTCAAATACTAGTTACTGTTTATTCAGTAGATAAAGAACATGAGCCGAATGCTATTTCATTACTCGCCAGTTCTCTTGCTCTTACTATTTCTAAAATTCCATTTTTAGGACCAGTTGGCGTGGTTGAGGTTGGAAGATTAGACGGCAAATGGGTTATTAATCCAAAATATCAAGAGAGTTTAAAATCTGATGTTCGATTAATTATAGCTGGTACTGAAGAAGGTATTTGTATGGTTGAAGGCTCAAGTAATGAGCTTCCTGAACAAGACTTTATTGATATTTTGTTCCGCGCACACAAAGAAATTAAAAAATTGGTTGCTTGGCAAAACCAAATTCAACAAGAAGTTGGCCATGAAAAAGAAGTAGTAGCTGATCCTTATAATTGGGAAACATGGGTTCAACGCGTTACAGAATTTTTAACTGAAGAACGGGTTGAAAATTGTTATATTGAAGATAAAGTAAAAAGAAATAATTATTTAACAGATTTACAAGAATTTTTTTCTCAAGAATATAAAGAAAAAATTGCTGAAAAAGATATACCAACAACAGTTATTGATTTTATATTTGATTCCATACTGAAAAAAAAGATTACAGAATTAATATTTAAATTAAAAAAACGTATTGATAGCCGTACTTTTGATCAAATACGTAAAATTTCAGTAGAAGTTGGATTACTTCCATATGCACATGGTTCTGCTCTGTTTACACGTGGAAGAACACAGGCATTAGCAAGTGTTACTCTTGGTAGTGGACAAGATGTGCAGCGTATTGAAAGCATCATGGAAGATGATACTGAAAATGGTTCATTTATGTTGCACTACAATTTTCCACCTTTTGCATCAGGTGAAATTCGTCCAATGCGTGGACCAGGAAGGCGAGAGATTGGTCATGGTCATCTTGCAGCTTCATCTTTTAAATACATATTGCCAAATAAAGAAGAATTTCCTTACACCATTCGTATTGTTGCAGACATATTAGAGTCAGATGGCTCTAGTTCAATGGCAACTGTTTGTAGTTCAACTATGGCATTGATGAATGCAGGGGTTCCGATTAGTAAAATGGTTGCTGGTGTTGCAATGGGCTTATTAAAAAGTAATGATGACAAGTTTATTACGCTGTCCGATATTGCGGCATTTGAGGATGCTTTCGGTTTAATGGATTTTAAAATTGTCGGAACCGATAATGGTATTACCGCTATTCAAATGGATACAAAATATAAAGGTGGCTTATCTCGTGAAATTTTTGAATCAGCACTTGAGCAAGCACGAAAAGGTCGTCTTTTTATCCTGAATGAGATGAAAAAGGTTATGAGTGAGCCAAATCCAACGTTATCTGATTTGGTCCCAAAGGTTACCACTATTAAAGTGGATACTGATAAAATTGGTGCAATTATTGGTGCTGGTGGTAAAATAATTCGCGAAATTATTGAAAAGACCAATACCTCAATTGATATTGAGCCTGATGGATTGGTGAAAATATTTGGTGGTCCTGATTCTGATATAGATTTTGCAATTCGTTGGGTAAAAACATTGGCTGGACAGATTGAACTGGGTCAGAAGTTTGAAGGAAAGATTAAACGTATCACAGACTTTGGTATGTTTGTTGAATTAATTCCAGGACTCGATGGCTTAGTTCATATTTCTAATATTCCACGTGAATTAAAGCAAACTTTTGGTCGTGTATTTAAAGTTGACGATATAGTAAAAGTAGAAGTTCTTGATTATGATAACATAACTGGACGAATAAGTTTACGCTTGCTTCAGTAAAATGGCGAACTAATCAATTTAGGGGTTGAATTAATGCAGCCTAAAAATAAATTAAGACATGATGGACGTCTTAATAATCAATTACGTCCTATAAGTTTTGTTTATAATATTTTTGAATATAGGGCAGGTTCTGTTTTTTTTGAACTTGGTAAAAATAAAATATTATGTTCAATTACCTTACAAAATAATGTTCCTATTTTTTTGCGCGGAAAAAATACTGGCTGGTTAACAGCAGAGTATGCTATGCTTCCTGCCTCAACAATGGTACGCACACAACGTGAAAGTCAAGTTCGCAAAAATGGTCGTTCTATTGAGATATCTAGATTTATTGGTCGCTCACTTCGTTCAGTGGTGGATGTTTCTGTATTAGGTGAGCGTACTGTTATTGTTGACTGTGATATAATACAAGCAGATGGTGGCACACGTACCGCGTGTGTTACTGCGGCATATCTTGCTTTGCAATATGCACAAGAGAAGTGGTTGCAATCCAAAAAAATTGAAAAACCTTTTTTACGAGATGGCATTGTAGGTGTTTCAGTCGGTATTTTAAATGATGAACCTATGCTGGATTTAGATTATGCAGAAGATAGTAATATTGATGCCGATTTTAATTTTGTTATTACGCAATCTGGTATGGTTGTTGAAATTCAAGGGAATGCTGAAAAAAAACCAATTTCTTGGTCGTTGTTTGAAAATATGCGTCTTCTTGCTATTGAAGGTGCAAAGCAACTCTTTGAGCAGTGCAAACAAAATGCAAATAATATAATTATTTTTAAAAAGAGGCAGGCAAACAAAGTAACTGAAATAAATAAAAAACTTCCTTTATTTAGTTTAAGAAAACGCCAATTAAATTTATGAAATTTCTTGAATTTTTGTTGAATATTCAACAAAATAAAAAGATTCCCGTTACTAGTCTTATTTGTTTTCGCTCTCAGGATAATTATCCACTTTTATTTTTTTCCTTATTATTTAGCTGGTTGAGAAAAGAACAGAGC
>JBAVPH010000098.1:0-2297 GCA_049692855.1 Candidatus Babeliales bacterium
GGAAACAATTCACGTTTGCTTTACACCATTTCAAGCAGCTGGTATCAACATTATCAAGCACAAACCCATTACCACCATTTTTTTCCGCGTTACATGATAGTGCGGTTACATTATCTGATTGCTGCAATGCAAACCCATCTCCTAAACAACCAAGTACTTGGCAATTGGTTAAACTAACCTCAGTCGCACAATTGATATTGATGCCAGTAATTGTTGATAACGTACAATCTGCGCTTACACTATCAACAATAGAAATAATCGGAAATTCTTTAAAAATACCTACATTCAATACATTAACATTATTAATTTGTAAATAAGAAATTGGTGCAATTAGCGATGGCATATCAATAAGACTATCTAATACACTCATAGAAATAAATGCAATGTTATTGGTGGCATCGGCATTGATACCTTTATCATTCATGTTACAAAGTGTTCCATTCTGTATCGTAATATTTTGCAGGCCAGAATTGACGGCAATACCAATACTTCCCCCGACACTCCCGTCTATTTTCTTTTCATTTAAATCGAGAATAACATTATCAGATGCAATTGTAATTGCAGTACCAGTAGCAAAATTCACTGATTCTGCTAAGCAATAAAGTCCAGGGCTTTCTATGGTATACGGAATATCACTTTGAAATATTAAGGTGTCACAAGATCCTACGAATTCCAATTCATCTATTTTAGAGGAGATATTTTCTAATTTTGAACAGATAGCATCATTTTGCGATACCGTAACATCAACACACTCGCCAATACGGGCCGTTAACCGCCATAAATTCTCACCTGGTTGTGGGTTTACTTTTGCAAGAACTGTATTAACAATAAAAACAAAAAAAATAATATAACCTACTTTTGATTTGATAAAATAATTGTTCATAAACTCTTCCTTCTTCTATTTTTAATGCTTCCTATAAAAATACTTACTCACGTTATTGTAAACATAAAATATTTCCCTTACTTGTCAAGACTCTTTAAAAAATAATTAATAAGCTAAACTCCCCTTTAACCAAAGCGCCCACTTTGAATAAGCACTATTACTTTTTATTGATGGACTTCCCCATTCAACTGACAAACCACCACCCAAAGACGGCCATAAATATTCATTATTGTCCCAAACATAATTTACATAGCCAAATAATTTATTTGATATGGCACGTGGTAATAATGTTGATCGTTCATCAATATCGCTATCAGACAACAAAATAGTAGGGTCAGATGTTTGCACATTTTGTAACATAATACCTAAAACCCCTGGATCAGTGGTTCCATCTTCCATTACTGCTGCTGACAATTGTTGCAATGGATTACCATTCCCATCAAATGCTTGTGCAAAATTATCCGCATTCGCATTTGTAAATTGTGAATTCCCCATTCCTTGCCCACCATTGCTTGTCGCATTATGTTGCGTTACATTTAATGCAACTGGTATAACATTAGCTGGGTCAGCATTATTAAAACCATATATTTGCGCATCACCTTTTACAGCAAAACGATTTCCTTCAAAACAATTTCGATTTTTTAATTTTTCTCTGCTTCGTCCCCAAAAATTATAACCGATATCAGTTTCAAGCCCATTGCGATGATAAGTAAACTTGATCGTAACGTCAGCTTGTATTACAATATCTATCACACTATCGAGTGTTGTTTTATTTATTGCAGGTAACAATCTGCCTTGATATTGATTTGCCGCTGCTTGACCAGGCATGCCAATTTGAAGGTTAATTGCTGGTGATAAAACTTCACTCAACAAAATATAGCGGCTTCCCGGTCCATTGTTTTTAAGATCATATGAACGTTTTTGTTTTGAACTAAATAAATGAGTAATATTTGCATCAAGATAAAAAGCAAGAGAACGATTTGTTATTTTATCTTCCCAACACACTGCATGCGTTGTAAGTCCAGCACCTAATTCCCAATGGTGACCATTCCCAACGATTGGCTCAAATAAAAATTCTGCACTTGGACTATTGCCAGTAGGTGCAGCAGCACGAACATTTATGCCAAAATGATACCAGTTATTTTGTAAAAAATTCCATCCAAAAACTGCTTGTAATTCAGCAACACGACTGCTTGTTTGCCTGCCAAATACCTTCCCGTATTGTAATGGCTCACGCATGTCACCAAATGTTGTCTTGCCTTGCAATGCCACACGAACATTTGGCGCAAAAGTGGTCACTCGTTCTGATGCCATATAACCAGCTGGCTGAAAATCAGTGCCCTGATTAATAATTAATTCTTTTAAATCTAAATCCCATTTTGTATGCACAATTGGCACATGTAAGCGATAATAC
>JBAVPH010000099.1:0-2048 GCA_049692855.1 Candidatus Babeliales bacterium
CTTCGCGTGTCCAATGGCCAATCATGTGGCGATTTGCCCAAGCATAATTAGCTGCTGCTGCCATTGCAGCAAAATAATTTTGTCCTTCAGTTGAATTAAATGGTGCATAAATTAATTCACGATCAGGTAACGTATATCCCCACTCTGCTAATTTTTTCATCATAATTCTCACATAATCAGTACATGTTTGATGTCCTAAACCACGCGAACCACAGTGGATCATTACTGTTACATATCCTTTTTTTAAACCAAATGCTTGCGCTGCTTTTTCATCATAAATTTCATCAATTTTTTGTACTTCTAAAAAATGATTTCCTGATCCAAGTGTACCAAGTTGATCACTTCCGCGCTTTTTTGCTTTTTCAGAAACAAGAGATGGGTCTGCAATTTCCATACAACCATTTTCTTCACAAAATTCTAAATCACTTGCCGTTCCATAGCCAAGTTCTACCATTCGCTTGGCACCACTTTTTAAAATTAAATCTAATTCATACTGATCAAATGTTAATTTTCCCCCTTTTCCAACACCAGATGGTATTTTATGAAACAAGCGTGTTGCGAGTTTTTCAATATATGGATGCAATTCATCAGCAGTCATATTTGCAACTAATAAACGCACCCCACAATTAATATCATAACCAATGCCACCGGGCGAAATTACCCCTCCTTCATCGATGGCCGTAGCAGCGACACCACCAATTGGAAAACCATATCCTTGATGAATGTCAGGCATTGCAAACGCATATTTTTTAATACCAGGCAGTGTACTCACATTAACCAATTGCCAGACTGCCCTATCTTGCAATATATCTGCCATCATCTCTTCATTCATAAATACACGTACAGGAACCTGCATGTCAGGACGATATAATTTCGGTATTTCATACGTATATTCATCAATTTTAATAAAATCGTCACGCGTAAGTATCTGTTCTGCCATACCTGTTCCTTAAATATCAAAAACAATATCTGCTTGCCAAAAATCATCAATTTTTTTTATTGTAAGATCATGATAAGTCACTGCTTTTAGCTCCACCACTTCAAATCCTTTAATTTTTGCTCCATAAATAGTTGCTTTAATCTTTTGATCAGTCAATTCATGAATTGTCGTATCTAAATATGCTTCATTATTCACATCAGATAAGTATAATGCTTCTGAAAGAAAATCAACTAACAATGCAACATCATCGGGGGATTCTATCATAATATCATGCTTTTCTGATAGATTATTACAAACTAGGCGTCCAGCTTCAACATGACAACCAGGTATTTTTGGCCCAATAACTTGAAACATACCAATCAATGCATGTCTAAATAAATTTTTTTTGATTTTTCCATACACCCGAATTTTTATATCTGCTGTATGTGACAGTGTTTCAAAATCTTTTACCATGTTTTATATACTTGTCTAATTTATTATTATGCTTCACTAGCAGCAACAACGTTATTCATTGCAATATAACTACAAGATGAGATCATCGTCAACTTTTTGAGTTAACTAAAGCTTAAAATAATTACTTTTTATTTTTTTTAAATGTGTGTATTCTATTGGGCCAGTATGAGCAATTTACTCTCATATATTAATCATGTAGCAATGTCAGCAAGGAGAAGTTATGTCATCTAAATTCAATTTTTTTTTCAGTTTATTGATAAGTTCATTGGCTGCTTTTGTAGATATAAAAAGCATTGATCCTCTTGATTCTGATTTTACTCCAAACTCTAATTTCAACTATTCTTCCAATGAAGATTGTTTACCTTATGAAGATCAATGGGATGAGCCCCTTGTTACCCTTTTTCCATCTGATAAAAGGCGATACGAATTTATAAGTTCTTTTTTCTTTGAGTGCAGTAAGTCTATTCCTATAGATTTAATACATGATATTGTCCAGCTAACCAGTGAGTTTACTATGGGTCAAACTGCAGACATCCTTATTAACATAGTAGATTCAATAGAAGGAGATAATATTGATCGACCAACCTGCCTAAAAATAATAGAAGATGAAATTAGTAAAGCTCGCACGGCTTAAAAGCCGTGGCTTCGCGGCTAA
>JBAVPH010000100.1:0-1688 GCA_049692855.1 Candidatus Babeliales bacterium
GGAAACAATTCACGTTTGCTTTACACCATTTCAAGCAGCTGGTATCAACATTATCAAGCACAAACCCATTACCACCATTTTTTTCCGCGTTACATGATAGTGCGGTTACATTATCTGATTGCTGCAACGCAAACCCATCTCCCAAACAACCAAGTACTTGGCAATTGATTAAACTAACCTCAGTCGCACAATTGATATTGATGCCAGTAATTGTTGATAACGTACAATCTGTGCTTACACTATCAACAATAGAACTAATCGGAAATTCTTTAAAAATACCTACATTCAATACATTAACATTATTGATTTGTAAATAAGCAATTGGTGCAATCAGCGATGGCATATCAATAAGACTATCTAATACGCTCATAGAAATAAATGTAATGTTATTGGTGGCATCGGCATTGATACCTTTATCATTCATATTACAAAGCATCCCATTCTGTATCGTAATATTTTGCAGACCAGAATTGACTGCGATACCAATACTTCCCCCGGCACTTCCGTCTATTTTTTTTTCATTTAAATCGAGAATAACATTATCAGATGCAATCGTAATTGCAGTACCAGTAGCAAAATTCACTGATTCTGCTAAACAATACAGACCAGGGCTTTCTATGGTATACGGAATATCATTTTGAAATATTAAGGTGTCACAAGATCCTACGAATTCCAATTCATCTATTTTGGATGAGATATTTTCCAATTTTGAACAGATAGCATCATTTTGCGATACCGTAACATCAACACATTCACCAATACGGGCCGTTAACCGCCATAAATTCTCACCTGGTTGTGGATTTACTTTTGCAAGAACTGCATTTGTGAGAAAAAGAAAAAACACTATATTTATTACATTGAATTTAATTGCATGAATTTTCATTAACTTTCCTTTTTTATTTTTTTATTTCCTCAATAATGCATTTACCTAAACTAAACACCTCGAATATTTGCCCAAAAACCAGTTGTATCTGTTGGTGGATTTACATCTAATGAAATGCCAACATAGTCTCCACCTACATTAGCATGTGCTCTACTGTTAAATATTTGATTAAGAGACCCTAAATTTTTTATACCAACGTTGGTATTTTGTAATGCCGAATTGCTTATTAATTGACAATTATCCGTAAGCGACTCCAAAAAGAAGCCACTATTATTATTTTGTAATGCTTGATTACTCAGTAATTGACAACCATCTGTTAATGAGGCAAGTGAAAATCCATTCAATGCATTATGAATTGCACTGGAATCACGTACAAGGTAGGCACTCCCAGCGATATTAAATCCATCTTCTCCATTCTCTTCTGCAGTACAATTTTGCACATCAACGCCTCGCTTGAACACAACATATCGTGCCAATACAAAATCAATTCCGGAACTTCCTGCTGCTACAATTTTGCCATCTTTTTGTATTACTACTCCATCAGAAAAATCAGTACCACCAAAATCAGTTGTCACCGTACCTGGCAAAATTCCCGTCGGATTAAATGTTGTATCTAAATTTCCATTTGTACTATATCGTGCAACACCAAAGTCATTCACTGCTCGCCCAACTGCTACAATTTTGCCATCTTTTTGTAATACTACATCGTTAGCAACATCAGTACCACCAAAATTAGTTGTTACCGTACCAGGCAAACTTCCCGTCGGATTAAATGTAGTATCTAAACTTCCATCTGTATTATACC
>JBAVPH010000101.1:0-4806 GCA_049692855.1 Candidatus Babeliales bacterium
CGTAAATGCTTTATAAAATGCTTCACGAATAGCAAAACGGATAGCAAAACGCTCTGCACTTTTTGCAGGAATAACTAAACAATAGTTAATTTCTTCGGAAGAAAAAATCCGTCCTAATTTTTTTTTAGTAAATTGCTTCCAATGATTAAACCGTATAATATCAACAGCATCAATGCCAACACCAAGAATCATAACCGTTGCTGCTCTAAATAATGATCCAAAGATCGATACATTATTGCTTCTTGCATATGGATAGCATCAATCTGTTCACTTTGCGCTAAATCTGCAATTGTTCGAGAAACTTTCAGTATTTTATGATATCCGCGCATACTTAAATTTAGTTTATTGAATGCTTTTTTTATTATTACTTCAGCAGAAGGGGTTAAAATGCAATAGCGCTCAATATCATTGGATGGCATAGAACTATTAAGCAATTTTTTCGTTGAGAATCGCTCAGCTTGTATCTCTAATGCATGCTGTACTGATACATATAATTCCGTTGAATTTTCCTTGCTGGAAATAGGTTCCTTAATAACCTCATATTCAATAGTTTGAACTGGTATCTGCAAATCAATACGATCCAGTAATGGGCCTGATAACTTTGATAAATATTTATTAATTTGTTGTCGTGAACAATGACATATACGTTTTTTATCTCCAAAAAACCCACATGGGCATGGATTAAGGGCAACAACTAATAAAAATGAGGCTGGAAATGTAATTGATTGATTTACGCGAGAAATATTAACTTGCTTGTTTTCTAATGGTTGACGTAAACCTTCCAATGTATCGCGCTTAAATTCAGTAAGTTCATCTAAAAAAAGAATTCCATTATGAGCAAGACTAATTTCACCTGGCTGTGGATAAGAACCACCCCCAATAAGTCCCGCTTGCGAAATAGAATGGTGTGGACTTCGAAATGGCCGCTGCGTAATTAATGATTCTTTATTTAATTTTCCAGTAATTGAATAAATTTTACTTGTTTCTACTATTTCATCAAATGTCATTGCCGGCATAAGTGTGGGTAATCTTTTTGCAAGCATTGTTTTACCAGAACCAGGAGAGCCTATAAATAGAATATTATGTCTGCCTGCTGCAGCAATTTGCAATGCTCGTTTTGCTTGCTGTTGCCCTTTTACTTGAGAAAAATTAAGAATATCAATCTTCTTTTTTCCAGTTTGATAAAAAATACTATGGCTATTCATTGGCTTTATAGAACATTCACCTCTCAAATAAGCAATAAGTTCTGTGATGTGCGCAACGCCAATTATTTCTAAATTCTTAATAAGAGAAGCTTCTGGGGCATTTGCTTTTGGTAAAATAATTCGTTTTTTCCCGAGCCGTTGCGCATCATAAGCAATAGCTAATGCTCCTTTGATACAACGAATACTGCCATCAAGTGAAAGTTCTCCTAAAAAAAGTGTTTCTTTCAAAAAATCTTTTGATAAAGCAAGAAACTCATTAGCAACGGCAATACCAACGGCAATAGGCAGATCAAACAATGTTCCTTCTTTTTTCAAATCTGCCGGCGCTAAATTTACTGTAATTTTTTTTGCTGGTAATTGTATACCGCTATTTTTTAACGCAGTTCGAATGCGCTTGCTACTCTCTTTAATTGCGGTATCTGGCAACCCAACAATATAAAAATTAACAAGCCCAAATGAAACATCAACTTCGACTTCTACGGTATGGGAATCAACACCAATTGTTGTTGCAGAGAAAATTTTTGCATGCATATAATAAAATGAATAAAAATAAAAAATTATTAATAACTATTTTTTATATATAACATATATTTTATAATTTGAAAATAATTAAAAAATAATAAAAATAATTTTTATATAATGCAAATTCATAGTGAAATAGTAGTAGTTTTTACAAATATACGTACAATAGAGGATATAAATTAATTCAAACATCGTATTTTATTTTTAAAAGGTCACTATGATAAATATACGTTATAGTAAAATACTATTGTTTTTTTATATGGTAAGCATACATTTACAAGGTTCTAGCGCCGACATTTTGCATGGTAATGCAGAAAATAATACTGAAAGTTTTACCTTCAGCCTGCAACAATACATTCAAAATGTTGCAGCAACTAATTTTTATGTTGGTGCACAGCCAGGGCAGGAAGGTACAACTAAAGAATTTGCATTGGCACGAATAAGCCGTGGGGAAAAACAATTTCAAGGATTAACTCCCGAAAAAATATCCTTCAATGGAACTGTTAATTGCGAAAATCCATTATTCAATCAAGCTATTACTTCTTTAACATTACTTGAATCCGCTAATCGTGGACTCACAGGAATTGATGAATTTCCCGTTGTGACAATTCCTACACAGCCAGATTCTGTTTACTTTTTCGTCGACTCGCTTAATCCAAAGCGAATATCATTAAGAAGTGTTTCTCAAATTCCCGATGCTACAGGCGCAACCACCTCTGGCATAATTAATTTAGCTGCTGATGAAAGTCAAGTATTTGCTGCAGTAAAACCACACAATGGCGAATTTGGTGATAATAATAGTGGTATTACTTTGATAATGCATGGCTTTTTTGATATTGAAGAAGAGGGACAAACAAAAACAGTCCGCAAATTTATTATTATTGATGCCCCTACCGGACAAAGAACAGAACATCCCCGTGCAGTACGCCTTGATAAAACATCATCTGTCGTTGCTATTGAAAATGATCTTTCAGTAATGGAAAATGTTGTTTCTATGCATTGGGATAAATTTCTCAAACGATTATTCATTGCCGTTCAAGTGCAAGCTGGCAATAATATTAATGATGGCGCACGTGCCATTGTTACTGGTCACTTGTCTGGAGATAAATTACTATTAACGCCAATTGCTTCTTCTGCCGTGTTTGAGGGAGAAAATAATAAAATTGTTGGTGCTCGTGGCTCAAATGCACCAGTTTCTATTCACAAAATCAACACATTATTTACAAGTACTGCATTGCATTATTTAATAGTGCTAGGCGGCAATGGCACCCCAAATCAAACCAACCAAACAGTTTTTGCACTACCATTAGTCAATAGTGATAATGAGGATGATATTGGAACAATTGCAAGTAAAAATGCACAACCAGAAGATAAATTCAGCATAGGTGATGTAGAACGATTAATTAATCGCCAATTAACAAAACCTGCTTCGCAACCAGATGAAATGGTAACTGCAATTGATCCTGCTGCTCAAGTTGGTGGTGGACCACTTGAAGAAAATATTCAAGATATTTTTATTCGCGCTGATACAATATTTGCTATGGTAAGCACTCCCGAGGAAGAAAAAAAAGCAGGCATTTATTATTCACAGGCATTATTTAACGCAAATGGCACAATCAAAGGATGGACTAATTGGGAGCGCGCAGCTGGCACAACAAATCACGTATTTGGTGCAGTACTTGATCCATTTAATGCAAATTTTACTTTTATGACAGGAGAAAATAATAACAATGTTACTATTGTTAAACAAACACTTTGGTCAAATGGAAATGAGAATGGGCTATTAGAATTAACCAAAATATTAAATTCAACCTACCCAAAAAATATTGGCGGTATTCAAAATTTTCTTAATTTTGTTCCAGAAACTCCCGGTCTTGCCAATATATCTTTATTAGTTTCAACAGGACTTAATAAAGTAAGTCTTATTGAAACTGGACAACGAATGGGGGAAATTATTATTCCTCGTGCCGGGAATGAATTTGATACAACAGTTGAATTTGAAAATGGTACCATTACACAAAATATTATGAATACTGCCGTTGTAACTATTTCGGGTGGAGTACTCGATAATATTGGCGCAGTCACAACTGCTGAAATTGCTCGCAATGGTGAAAATGGCAATCAAGGCTGGCTTTTTGTTGGTGGTATTAATGGACTTGCAGTTCTTTCTGATGATACTGGCAATGGTTGGAATCCAAATAATGCGGAACTTGGACCAGGGCTACAAGGATTAACAGAAGGAATGTCATTTAAACTTGTTGGTAATTATTCATTTATACGTAGAATAATTAATGATACTAATTTTTTATATATCCTAACTGATGCACAGCTTGACCGTATTGACTTAACGCAAGGCAATATTGGTCTTAATCAAATAGAACCCACTACTATTGCAACAAGTGCAACTTTACTTTCAAATAGCCAACGCGCATTTACTGATTGTGTTATCTCAAACTCATTTGCTCTTATTGGAACAGGCATAGGCTTGTTTCGCATTGGAAATGGTAAAAATATAACTGAAGCAACTAATTCTTTATCTGCTGAATGGACTTCTGTTCCCTTACCGGAAGGAGTATGTGCAGTTACTCAGCTCATCCCAATTAGCAAAACAGGTAGATCACAAGATTTAACAAGAAATCAAGGTGGCCAAATTTATGTACTCGATGCATACCAAGGAAAAAATAAATCACGTATTCATCGCTTTTCTATACAAGAGATTATTAATAATAACCCAGTTGAAGCAAATACTATTACATTATTTAATGATTTATACATTAAAGATGTGCCATCTTTTTTATTAAACTTTGGTATATTTAAACAAAATTTTACTACTGATGGTGCATTATATTTTGCAACTGAAGATCAAAACCTTACTAATCCAGTATTAGTAACCCTAACACCAGAAAAAATACCTCCTCGAACAGGTGTTTTATTTGTTGGTGTTAATAGCACAGGCGTACCAATAACATTAAGCGGTGCCTCTTATATATCTTCTTTATTACGAAATATTGCTTCAGGAAGTTTTTTGATAACAGGTGATTTTAATATACAAGTTAATGAATAATGTGTCTTTTTTAAC
>JBAVPH010000102.1:0-3468 GCA_049692855.1 Candidatus Babeliales bacterium
TTTGGGCAGAGGGATATTTTTCAGAAACAGTTGGTAAAGTTAACATGGACGCAATTAGGGAATATATAAAAAATCAATAAATTCCTTAGCCGCGAAGCCACGGCTTTTAAGCCGTGCGAGCTTTACTTTTCTTACTTACTACAACAGCAAGTCCTATTAAAACACAGACAAATACTTTTAACTGGAAAAATATAACAATGCTCAGTGCTGGTTTTGCATCTGCGATATATTTATGGCACAAAACAACATTATTTAGTAGGCCAAAATACATAAGCAACCATAATCAAGAGAGAACAAAAACAATTAAGAAACTGGACTCTCTAGTAAGGCTTGGTGTAAAAGGTACTTTTCTCGATATTATTTTACTTTTTTATGTAAAAATTATTCTTAAGCCAGATCCTTCTACCGCATTAATATTAGCCATGAATTACAACTGCCCAAGAACAGTTAAAATACTCCTTACAGATACAAAAATTAACCTCAGCCAATCAGACAGTGCTAAAGCATTAATATGGGCTGCAGAAAATAATTACCCAGAGATAGTTAAAATGCTCCTTGCAGATGACAGAACTGATGTTAATGCAAAAGAAGGTAGACTTAATTACACACCATTGCATTTGGCTGTGGAAAACAATTGCACAGAGATAGTTACAATGCTTCTTGCAGATGAAAGAACTAACGTTAATACAAAAGATAATATTAGTTACACACCATTACATTTGGCTGCGAAAAATAATTACCCAGAGATAGTTACAATGCTTCTTGCTGATGAAAGAACTGATGTTAATTCAAAAGGTCTTCTTTATTACACACCATTGCATTTGGGTGTAAAAGATAATTACCCAGAGATAATTAAAATCCTCCTTGCTGACGAAAGAACTAATGTTAATCAATTAAACAGAGATGGCGATACAATATTAATGCAAATGATTAAATCTAATAAATCAGAGATAATTAAAATGCTCCTTGCAAATAAAAGAGCTGTTAATGCGAAAAATAGCAATGGAGAGACAGTGTTAATGTGGGCTGCTAGATCTAATAAACTAAAGATGGTTACAATGCTTCTTGAAAAAAGAGCAGATTTTACATTAAGGAACAAGGCAGACCAGACAGCGCGAGACATTGCAAAACAACAGGGCCACAACAATATTGTTAACTTATTTAATGAACTTAGGCACAGAAGGCAAAATGTTTTAAGCAATTTAGTACCACAACTCCCACAAGAACTTGCTGAATTAATTACAGAGATGGAAACTGGTGAAAAAGAACCAAAAAAGAAGCAACCTATACAACTTTACAACTAACTTGACCAATTGTTATATGATGCTTTTCTTAAAACTTTGACTAAATCATTTGTCAAAATTTCTTGTTAGTATACCACAACATTTAAAAACAGAACATTGCTTGAACCAGTAATATAGAATCATAAATTTTATAATAAATTTTTATCAAGCATAGTTTACAACAAAAAAAATGGTATATTATTTGGTATCAAATTATTTTTCTCGTAGTTTTTTCTCTAACTCAGCAACATACTCAAATAAATAATAAACCTTTACAAAAAAAAATAGATTATGAAACCAAAATTAGTTAGAGGCCTAATCCCCTCTCTAATCATTCAAAATGAAAAAATTCCTCAAACCCACCTAGCAAATAATAATGAATTTTGGGCAAGACTCAAAGAAAAATTAAATGAGGGAGTAAATGAATTTTTAGAATCAGAAGAGAATTAGCAGATATATTAGAGGTAATAGATGCAATAGCAGCATTCAAAAATATATCGCATAAAGAACTTATCAAACTAAAAAAAAGCAAGGCTTTAACACATGGTACTTTTCATGACCGAATCATACTTACGTTGATAAAAGATAAATAATAATTTAATACGGATTAATAGATTGTTAAATTCTTTAATTAATTTTTTTGCTCAAGCAAAATTTCTTTTTGACAAAATATTATTTTCGATCATACTAAATTAATAAAATAAGTATTTTTTTAATTTCTATATGAAAAAGAAAAAAAATAAAAAAGTGCTATGATGAAACTAAAGACAATGCAGGGTGCTTTCCTCAGTATTTTACTTGTCCTTGCTGGTTGTGGAAAAATACCGTATCGACCAAAATCAATCAAATCAATTAGTATTGAATCAGATTATACGGGCATAAAAGATGATGTTATTTTACGGGTCAAAAAATTGACTGAAGCTGAAATTTCTCACCTGTTTGGGCATCAGGGAGAAAAATTTTCTAACCCTCGTTTTCCGCTTGTACCACTCCATTTTTCTATTCATAATCTCAATGATACAGCACTTATTCTTGATCCAAAAAATATAAGTCTTGAATCAGTCAATTATCGGACTGTCAGCAAACAACTACAATCAAGTAGCCTTGGCAAAACAATGCGCACAATGAGCTATGGCGCACTTACCGCAATACTAACTGCCGGTGCAAGTTTTGTTGGTGTAATTTATGGCCAATTAAGCAATAAAGATTCTTATGCTGAAAATTCTAAACTATTTTGGAACATAACCGCTCCTCTTATTTTAATAGCAACTCCTTTTATTGCCTTTGTCAAAACAATTAAATCTGCACGAACAAATGGTAAAATCAAACAAGATATTAAGAAAAAAACGTTACATAAAAGTATTGTTATTCAACCGGGGCAACAATATGACACGTTAGTGTTTGTCCATACGTATGACTATCGTTCCCAATTCATACTTAAACTTGTTGAAGAAAATAAAAACAAAACAGGTAAAAGCATTATCTTCAATGTAGCGATGGGAAAAAATAATTTTGCTTTTAATAATAAGCAATAATTAAGTTTCTTTATCTAATTGTTTATTTTTTATCTTCATAACCCCATTACTTTACGAATTTTCTTCTGCCATCTCTTTTTTAAAAGATTCAATTACTTCGCGAACTTTCTTATTGTTACATTCAGGTAAAAATTTCATAGTTTCTTCATCCAAGACAACTTTCCCTTTTGTTAATAATAGTTCAGCTAATTTTGGATATTCTACCTCATCATATGAGGAAGCTCCTATAACCACGTTTGTTAAAGGCGCCCAGCCTCTCTTATCTTTTTGACTAGCATTAATACCTAATCCAATTAATAATTTCGCAGCTTCTACGTTGCATCCTGTTATAGCTATATGCAGTAATGATTCCTGATTCGGCCCATATTGCCTATTTATATCAGTATTAGCCGATAATTTAATAAATTCTTCCATTTTTTTTTGCCCCTTACTATTTATCGCCGTTAAGGCTTCAATATAATCTTGCTTATCCAACCTAAAATTCTGCTCAGATGCTATCATTGGGGAAAATAACAGGATAGTGAACATTTGTATTATTATCATTTTCATTGAAAATCTTTCGTATAAAAAAAATCCTTCTACTATTAAGTAATAATTTTATAGAAAAATAATAGATCAAATTTTCTAAATTTCTGAATTTACTTTAAGAG
>JBAVPH010000103.1:0-3530 GCA_049692855.1 Candidatus Babeliales bacterium
GCAGAGAAAAAAAAATAAAATTAAAAAAAGATGAGCAAAAAAAAATTACCATAAAAAAAGAAGAAATGGACAACAAAAAAACTCAATTGGTACAGAAAAAGAAGATGGCTACAGAATCTAAACCGAAACAGTTAGCACAAAAAGAAATAAAAAAAGAGGCAGTGTTTACTCAGAATAAACAGTTAGAGACTAAACAAGCAAGTGTGGGTCAAAAAATTGTACAGGCAAATTATCGTGAAATTGAGGCGCAACGGCGTCAAGCATTATTGCAGAAAGAGTTAGCTCATTATTTCAAGCCTCCTATCGGCGTCCCAGCTGATTGTATTTGTCAAATAAAAGTAATGGTAGACTGGAGTGGTATTATTAAAGACCTGACGGTAATGCAATCATCGGGTATTTTAATGTATGATGTTGCTGCCCGCTCTGCGCTTTATACAATGAAAATGCCATCGTGGAGTAAAGGAAAATTATTAACAGTTATATTTAAGCAATAGGATGAGATTGAAACATATTTTAAATAGAACAAGACAAGCAAAACAAATTATTCGTAAAGTAAAATGTGGTATTTATGTCTTTTTTATTTGTTTTATTCTTGTACTGGTTGCGGAAGAACGGGTTTTTGTAACTGGAAATTCACAACAAAAAATACCATTATTAATAGGAGTTGTTGGCAAGGATCGTGAACTTAATGAATTAGCTGCGATTATAAAAAAAGATTTATGTTTTAGTCGGCAGTTTTCTGTTGATATAACTATATTTAAAAAAAAACCTGCGAAAAAGACGGTAAAAAAACTTTTTAAGCAAGGTTATTTACTTGCGATATTTATTAATTTTGATAATAGCAAAAATTCTGTTATAGAATGGCGTCTTTATGATACTGCCCAAGCAATGATGGTACAAGGAAAAAAATATACTAAACAAGAAAGCTATTTGGGAGGATGGGCCCATAATATTACAGATATGATTTGGCCAGTGCTAACAGGACAAGAAGGGTTTTTTTCCTCTAAAATAGCCTATTGCAAAGAAATATTAACAAAAGCAGGTGGGGTAACAAAACATATTTGTGTTGCAGATTATGATGGCAGTAATGAACAAGTTATTGTTAATTCTCCCACCGTAAATATTGCCCCTCGTTGGAATAAGGATATAACAAATCCACTTTTATTTTATTCTGAGCACACAAATACGAACGTACGGCTTATGGTAGTTGATACAAAAAAAAAGAGCCATATAGCATCAAATTTTGATGGTATCAATATGTTGCCTACCTTTTCTAAAGATGGGAAAACAGTTATTTATTGTGCTTCGCGTGGTGATGGAAGTTGTCAATTATATCAATATGAAAAAAATAAGCTTAAGCGATTAACTAATAATATGGGTAATAATATTTCCCCCAGTTTTGGCGATAATGAAATAATATATTTTTGTTCTGATTTTCAAACGAAAAAGCCCCAAATTTATGCATATAATTTGCAAAAAAATGAGTTCCAGCAGCTGACGGAGGGGGGTTATTGCACCTCCCCTGATTATTGTGCTAAAACAGGAAAGTTAGTCTATACCAAAATGGTAAATGGGTTGATGCAGCTATTTATTTATGATTCTAAGACCAAAAATCACACACAATTAACGGTAGATGCGGGAAATAAGCATGAATGCATTTGGTCACCTTGTGGTAATTATATTCTTTTTGCGACAGATTATGCCTATAAAAGCAGAATTGCCTTTTTAAGCCTTTTAACGAAAGAGCGTCGATTTTTAACCCCAGCAGACAAAAGCTGTGATTATCCATCCTGGTCTCTCTGTTTTAAGGTTTTTCCAATTTTTTCTTAAAAAATACCTCTTTTTAGGTATTTTTCTTAATTTTTAGGGAAACAGTTTGATTGTTTTTTTCAATTTGAATTTTATTATAATCATATTATTGCTAATTTGACAATATAGATTTTTTAATTATAATAAAAAGTAATGAAAGTAATGAAAGTAATGAAACTGGAGGTTTATTCATGAAAATAAAAAAATTATTAACTAATATTTTCTTGTGTTCAGCTTTAATTGTTGGGCTTAATTCGCAGCCTGTTAAGGCAATCGGACTAGCTGATTTTGCTATTTCAGCAGTAGCAATAGGAACAGGGGCTTTTAGTTGGACAGATTTAAAAGTAGGGGCTTGTGTAGCTAAAGAAGCGTCTAAAAATCTCAAAAATCAATTAAACAGATTGTCCCCTCAAGAGGAAAAATTGTCAAAAGAAGAACAACGAAAAGAAAAGTTTGAAAAACTTTTTGGGCACGTATTTAGTCTTTGTCATCTCAAGGTGAATTCTACTAATGCAAGTTTTATTTTTGATCATGAAGATATTAAAAATGATAATCTCATAGTAGATAAATATAGTTGGGATTGGCGTTTTCATAAAAAAGAATTTATAAAAGAATTTGTGGATTACAGTGAGGCTAAATTTATTGCAATGCGGCTTAATCGAGATATATCAAATGAAGATATATTGCGCTATGCTCGTGTTCCTTCTATGACAACTTGCTACCTTGGTCAGAAGAGTAACATAATTAAAAATGTAAGTATTTTTACTGCGGGTGCTGGAACCGGGGCTGGGATAGCTGCTGGAATATCTTATTTAAAAGAAAATAGCCTAGCAGGAGTATTTACTAAATTTAACGGATACATAAATAAATGTAGAGAGACTGTTAGAGAATATACAGGCTATAATTTGCCATTTTAAAAATAAAAAAATTAGCCAAGTAAAGGAGGTTCAATATGAAAAAGGTAATAACAAAAACTCTATTAGTAGCATTTTTGTTTTCTATAACAACACCATATATTGCACAAGCAAACGTGGTTTCTAGTTTCATTGATAAAGCAAGCGAATTAAATAATTATTCTGCAATAAAAAAAGGGTTATTCTATGGTAAAAGAACTGCACTAGCTATAGGGGTAGGGGCATTGATTTATGGAACTATAAAAGCAGATAGATGGTGGCGATCAACTAGAGAAAATAACTATAGAGAGCTTTATGATTTATTTAAAAGCTACCTTAATAGGCAGCAGCAGAGGCAGCCGCAGGATACTGTTATTTCTGCAAAAAAAGCTGTGGAATTATTTGAAAATAGTGCAACAAGAAAATGCATAATAGCAAAATGGTCTTTTTCATCAATAATTAATTTTATGCGTCCAGCAAAAAAAATTGAATACATAAATGGATTTATAAAATATTGTAAAAGCAGAGACGATAAACCTAAAATTATTCGCGGGATGCAAGAACATTCGAATAATAGAGAACTTTTATCAATAGTTGGTGACATTGAAATTAATTATACAATTACAGCTATGGCAAAAAATTACCTTGAGTATTTACAAAAACCATGGATATTAAACAGGGACCTAATCTCTTTTGCCCTTGGGGGTATGCTTAGTACTACTATTTTGCTAAAAGAAATAGATAAAACCAATAATAAATAAAATGGTAAAAAATTATACCAAAATTACTGCTGATTTTTTCCTGCATGTGATTTTGACAATAATCGAC